>JAOZQN010000365.1 GCA_029932195.1 Bacteroidales bacterium
AAAATATGAAATAACTAAAATGTCCAGTTTGACTAGTGAAATTTTTGAGGTCTGACTCTAGTGAATTAGGTTTTCGGATTTCAAAAAAACAAATTCATATTTGCCTCGTGCAGGTGTTTTTCACCTGCACGCAGCTTCCATAAATAAATGTGTGTAAATGCAGTCAGGTGAAAAACACCTGGCTGAGGCAAAAAATTGACTCCTAATTAATTACTAGAAAAATTATTTTTTTATTTCTAGTCCAACAGGTGTTTTTAAAGTATCAGAGTCATACATATTAAGATATAATTTAAGCGATTTATCTAGTCCATCGTAGGTTATATTATAAATATCTAGCAGTCCAGTATCTCCAAAAACTCCATTATTCGTTTTGAAGCTACAACAACTGCCTATCCTATAATATTCAATTTGTTCACCATTTGGACCAGATAAAGCGTTTAGAAATCTTCTTTCATTTTTTGGTCCGTCGTTGCCGCCTCCAACCATAATTGGATTTCTTTCAGTATATCCATATGTGTCGTCTTGACTGTATAATTCTATCTTAAATGTGATATCGTTCAATAGTTCTTGTTTTATGTTTGGACTTCCATAGTCCACAACTCCAATTTTTCTTACAGAACCACAGGACGTTATAATTAATGCTATCAGAAGTATTATTAATCGTTTATTTTTCATAGGATTTTTTTATAAGATAGTTAGCTTTAACAATTTTACTTACCCCCCTGTATAAATTAGTGTTTCTCCTTTTATGTCGTCTGCGTTGAAGGAAAAACCTAATCTTTTACCAGTTTTTATTCCCATTTTTCGTATTTCTACAATTTGTTCTACATTAGAAACTTTAATATCGTCGTATGGAGGCACCAGTAAATCAAATTTTTGTGTATATAAAATTGCCGATTCTATTATGTCTCTAATATTTTCACGGTCAATAATAGATTTTCCGAAATTTTTGGTAAGATATGCCATTTGTTGTTTGCCTTCTACAAAATAATGTGCATCTTTATTTACAAAAATCCGAGCTATCAAATATCCCAAGTCATCAGTGCGATTGTATTTAAAAGAATCTGACAAAAAATTATAAATATTTATAATTCCAGAATAACTGCCTTGCCTATTTTTTTTTATGTATTGTGTTTTCCAAATATCATGGTTACGGTCAAACTCAAAAATATTGGAGTGCATATAAAAAATTAGCAAATCACCACCAACTTTTAGCTCACATTGAAAATTACTTATATTTTTAAAATTCAACATTATACGATGGTCGTGTGCCTGTAGTTTTTCATTATATTCTTTTACCAGAGCTTTTAAAACCTCTTTTAAATCTCTAAAAGCATCTAATGTTTTATCAAAAACTTTTTGTTTTAAACAGGCTTTATCTTCTAGTGTTTTTATTATTTTTTCACTTTTTAATATATTTTTCATAAAAAAAATAAATTTATTCGGTATTTTTATTTGAAAATTATTACTTTTGGCATTTTTAATTTACGATTCTTGATTTATGAATAATGATTGGCTTATGTTAGAAGATCCAATTAAAAAATAAATCAATCGTAATTCAAAAAATCGTAATTCGCAAGTTCGTAAAAATAAACTAAAAATTTGTAAAAATGGAAGAATACTTAGATATTTTAAAATATATTTTGCCTGCAGTAATTGTTTTGGTTTCTAACTATTTTATAATCAAGACTTTTTTTGATAAAGATGCAGTAAAACGTCGTTTTGAATTAAAATATAATAATCAGAAATTAATTTCACCAGTAAGATTGCAAGCCTACGAAAGAATGATTCTTTTTTTGGAAAGAATTTCACCAGATTCGTTGGTTATCAGAGTTGCACGTCCTAAGATGACAACTGCTCAGATGCAAAAAGCTCTTTTAAGTGCAATTCGTAAAGAATTTGAACATAATATGTCGCAACAAATATATGTGAGTGGCGAAACTTGGGAGGCAGTAAAAACAGCAAAAGAAAGTGTTATAAAACTTATAAATACTGCCGCTTCTAAACAAAATTACAATTCACCAGCCAATATTTATAGTTCAATTATTATAAAAATGTATGCCTCTATTGACGACTCGCCAACAGAAATGGCAATTAACATGCTAAAAGATGAAGTTCATGAAGAATTACTTTAATTATTTGTTGCAAGTTGCAGATTTCAGGTTGCAAGTTCTGCAAGGCACTTCAGTTATCAACATGCAACCTGTAACTCGCAACCTGAAACTTGTAGTTATTTTAATCATATTTATAAGTATTTTTTCTGCTTGTGATAATGATATAAAAACTAATAAAAATGAAGGTTTTAGTCTAAAAACTAAAGAAGACTCTATAAATTATAGTTTGGGAGTAAATATTGCTACAAAAATAAAAGAAGAAGGAGCTACAAATATTAATCCTGAAATTATAAAAATAGCAATAAATCAGGTTTATGAGAACGAAGATAGCTTACTTATTGAAACAGAAGATGCTACAAAGATTCTACAAACATATTTTGGCAAACTTCATAAAAATAAATCAAAGCAGAGTGGAATTGATGGTAAAACTTTTTTAAAAGAAAATAGTAAAAAGAAAGGAGTTGTAACTTTAGAGAGTGGGCTTCAGTATAAAATAATAAAACAAGGGACTGGAGCAATACCTTCTGAAAACGACATGGTTGTAGCTCATTTTAAAGGCAAATTTATAGACCAAACTGTTTTTGACAATACTTATGATGGAAATCCTGTAACATTTCCAATAAATAAATCTATAAAAGCATGGCAAGAAGCCCTTGTGGTTATGCCAATAGGCTCAAAATGGGAGCTTTATGTTAGCCCAGAACTTGCTTATGGAAGCGAAGGTTCGGGTGAAGTAATAAAACCAAACACTGTTCTAATATACGAATTAGACCTTTTAGAAATAAAAACACCAAAATAATTTTTTAAGATTAACAATAACAAGGTAAGATTAATATTTTACAAAACTATTAAACCAATAAACTATTAAACTAAAAAATCATGGCATTAGAAATTGATGGAAAAGTAACAAAAATACTGGAAGAGATGACAGGAGAAGGAAGAAATGGAACATGGAAAAAACAATCATTTGTTGTAGAAACAATGGGAGAATATCCTAAAAAAATATGTTTTCAGGCTTGGGGAAATCAAGTTGATACAGTAAAATCGTTGAAAGATGGAGATAGAGTTGTTGTTAGCTTTCGCTTAGAATCAAGAGAATACAACGAAAGATGGTACACAGATGCTACAGCTTGGAAAATTCAAGCATTAGGAGGAGGTTCAGGTGCAACAACACAAGCTCCTGTAAATAAAGAAGAAGAAAAAACAGTTGAACCACCACTTCCAGAAAATAAAGAAGAAGACGATTTACCTTTCTAAATTTTTTAAGAAAATCTAAAAATAAAAACCTCATTTACATTGTAAATGAGGTTTTTTTATCTCAAACGTCTTTAGTTTGAGTCTACTACGAAGTGTATTCAGGCTCACATTGAAAAGTTGAGGAGGAGTAATTACGAACTGTATCAAAAAGTTAGAAATTACTCTAAATTTTACAACCCGTATGCTCTACAATGATGTTGATATGTTTTTTTTTATATCGGTAACTGCTTAATTACGTTGCCTTTTTCTAGCACCATGTTCAATTGAAAATAAAATGTCAATTTATCGCACTTTACAACAAATCAGTACTATAGTAATAAAAAGGCAATGGAATTTAAGCAAATGTTAGGCTTCTTTTTTTGTTTTTTAGTTCGTTAATAAGTTGATTTGAAAATCTTTCATTGTTCTTAAATATTCAACTTCTTTTTCTGTCAATCCTGTGCATTTCATTATTGCTTTATTTGTATAATTTTCTTGTATCATTGTAAAAGCAACTTCTTTTTTTCCTTCTAATCTACCTTTTCTTTCAAGTTGCATTGCTGTTGAAATAAAAGTCTGTGAATGTTGTGTTCTTAAAGTTTCCATAAGTTCTATAAATTTTTGAATGTTAATATTTGCTGAATGATAAATATAGCTTGTTATGCTTTCGTAAAATTGTCGTTCTTGTGTTTTGTCTGGAAAATTAATTGTATTCGCAAAAATCTCTTTTACCAAATCAAGTAAAGACGTTTCATGAAATATGTTTTTCATCAAAAGTAAACCGACTTGTAATTGTCGTTTTTGGAATAATTGAGTTATCCTTGCGTTTGGATAATCCACCATATCAATTAGATGATAATCAAATTTTGGTAGAAAATTTAACAGGAAATCGTCCATTCCAGAAAAATAGTTTTCAAATGGCTGCTTGTTCCACTTTGTTGTGCCGTGATAGAAGATTATCGGAATTATTGGTTGTAAACGAAAATCTTTGAATTTAATTTTGTCAATATTTGCTTGATTTACTTGGGTATCCCAAATATTTAGCAAATATCTGTTTAGTTGTAAGTGCGGAATACTTTCTTTGTAACTTTTATGCTCAAAAAGAAACGTTATTTTTACGTTTTTGGTTTCATTTCCGTTAAAAGTGTAATCACAATTATAAACTACGTCTGCAAAATATTCCTGCAATTCGCTGTCCACATAATCAGTTGTATCAAGTTGCAATGTGTTTAGATGCAAATTTTCAACTATTTCTGCTGGCGTTGTTTTTGCAAGAAATTCAATTGCCTGCTCCCTTTTTGATAACAAGTTTTTGAAAAAACTATCGTGAGATTTTATTTGTTTTTTTGCCATTTGTTAGGTTTATTTTTGATAATGCAAAGATACGAAATTTTGTTGTTTTATTCAACTACAATTTTTTCGGTAAAAATATCATTTTCTGTTTCAATTTTCAAGAAATATGTCCCTGTTTTTTGCTTTGACAAATCAATTTCTGTATTTGTAGTTTCTAAGATTATTTTTCCTGAAATATTCAAAATTGTTATTTTTTTAATTTGCTTGTTTGTTTCAATATTTATTCTTCCATTTGTTGGGTTTGGATAAATACTAAATTCTTTTTCAGAAACTGCGTTAATTCCAACGGTTGCTTCTGTTACTATAATTGTCCATTCTTGTATTTCTCCATTTTCTGCTTCAATTGTGTAGGTTACAGGGCTTGAAAAATCATTTTCCAAGTTCCACTTGTTTGTTCTGTTGCTCCTATAAATGCAGTTGCTAAATCTGATAATGTAAAAGTTGCGACAAGGTTTGTTAAATTTGTGCCGTTTGCAACTTCAATATTTACTGTATGATTTGTAGAATTTATTGTTGCATCTCCTGTTTGTTCTGCAAAACTGAAAGTTAAAATGTCATGTTCTGTGCTTGGTAAACCTGCTGTGTAGACTTGGATTAAATTTCCATCAGAAGGGTGTAATCCTGTTATGCAAATATCGTTATTGTCTCCATAATATGAAATTGCATAATCATAATAATAATTTCCGTTAAAAATATTATCATCAACTTGTTGCCAACCATTTGATGGTTCATGAAAATAAACATGATATTCACTGTTTATTTTAGCAAATTTGACTTGTAAACTATCTAAAAAAGTAATAGAATAAACATATTCATCAATAATTTCGGAAGTTGGGTTTGCTAAATCGTTTACGTCAAAATCCCAAACAGTTGTTTGTGTTGCAGATAAATATTCGTAAACAAAAATATGTCCGTTCATAATTACATGTCCTATTATTTCATTCGTAGAACCGCTTAATTCTACGGGGTCGGCTGTACCGATTTTGAGGAAAGAGTCTCCGAGGTCACTATATACAGTGGTGTCTCCCTTTCCTGTAAGCATAGATATCCCACTATCATCTGAATACATAACCGATAATGTTTCAAGATTATAAGCATTATATGTCCAGCCGTCAAATCTACTTCCAACAGGACCACTACCACTAAGGAAAATAGATGTGTCATAATAAAATGTTAGTTCTCCCATGTTTAATTTGTATATTCCACCATTGTATTGAGTATAAATGTCTGTATTTCCTGCGATAATATTTGCTACTCCAGAGTTTGCTATTTCAATATTAGTTGCATTATCCCACGTAATTTGAGCAAAAATATTGCTTGTTGTAAAAACTGTAATTATTGTTAAAAGTAAAATTTGATGTTTCATATTTTGTTATTTTTAAATTTATTATTTGTTCCATTTTTATAAATGATTTTTGCAATGAAGCCTAACGCACAAATCATTGTGAGCCGTGCGGGTTGTAAAGTTACTCGTTTTTTTTGACAATTCCAAATTAAAACGACTTTGTTTTTTTTTAATTATAGATTTACTTACAAACAGTAAGGATAATGCTTTAAGAAATAAAAAATAAATAAATATTTGCGTTACTGCCAAATATTGTGATTTAACTATTTAAAAAAAGTAAAAATTATT
>JAOZQN010000366.1 GCA_029932195.1 Bacteroidales bacterium
TGAAAATAAATAATACAGACGTAAAAGGAGCTTTACAGATATTAGCAAACACAAATTTAAGTAGTAAATCTTTTTTTTCGCACCCGCAAGAAACTAATACAGTAACCGAAATAAAGCACGTGCAAACCTTACAAAACAAGGCACTAATACAATATATCAAAAGTAGAAATATAGATATTGAAATTGCTAAAAAATACGTAAAAGAGGCTTACTACAAAGTAAATGAAAAACAATATTTTTCTTTGGCATTTAAGAACGACAAAAACGGTTTTGAGTTAAGAAATAAGTATTTCAAAGGTAGCACAAGCCCAAAACATTATACTACAATCAAAGGGCTTAAAAAGTGCAATATAATCAATATTTTTGAAGTTTTTTTTGATTTTTTGAGTGCCTTACAATACTTCAAAATGTATATTCCTACTTATGACACAATAATTTTAAATTCCACTTCACTAATTGAATCAACAAAGGAACATGTTTTAAAATATTCAAAAATTAATCTTTTCCTTGACAATGACAATGCAGGAAAACAAGCGGTTGCATATTATAAAACAATTCATAAACACACAATAAACCAGTCAAAAAATATATATCCGAACTTTAAAGATTTTAACGAATATATAAAATAGGGCATTGCCTTTATTAATAATGTGCTTTTTGCACACCGCTTTATTTTCTTAAGACCAGCATAAACAAAAAATCCCTTGACTAAAAAATTAGTCAAGGGATTTTTTAATGAAAATTTTATTACATTTGTAACATGAATAAAAAAACGCCCCCTAATCTGACCCCTATACGAAAAAAAATACTGTATTTCGTTAAGAGTTAAACAGTTAAAAGAGTGTTTTGTAGCCCCAATAGGAATCGAACCTATATCGCAAGTTTAGGAAACTTGTGTTCTATCCATTGAACTATAGGGCCATAAATATAAGTGTTGAGTTTTTAATGCTTAGTTTTAAATTAGCTTTCGCTTGATAATAAATAGCCTAAAAGTAAATATATGTCAAGCCATTTTTCACGATAAATATTACGCAAAAATATTATTTTTTTTTTATAATTAAAATTTTTTGAAAAAAACATTTTTAATATTAATCATATTAATTCCTGCAAGTCTTTATTCGCAAGAGTTTTCAAATATTAGAAAAAAAGTATTTATCTCTCCAACAGGCATATGCCAGCTTGATACTCTAAGTATTATTCCAAACAGCCTTTTATTATATGATAAAAATAAGGAATTTATAGACACTAATCTTTTTGTTGTAGATAATTTAAAATCCACAATTTTCTTTAAAGATTCTACTTTTGAAAAAGTATTTATTGAATATAAAACGTTCCCCTATTCTTTTGACAAACTGTCTTTTAATAAAGACACAAGTATAATTGTGCCTAAATTAGTAAATTATCAAAACACCCATAAATACTCTGCAACAAACAATATTGAGGATTTTATTCCATCGCAAACTATTAATAAACAAGGTAATATAACTCGTGGAGTTAGTTTTGGTAATAATCAGGATTTATCTTTAAATTCCAATCTAAATTTGCAACTGAGTGGGAAAATTAATGATGAGATTTCTATTCTCGCCTCAATTTCCGATGATAATATTCCTATTCAGGCAGAAGGAAATACCCAGCAAGTGCAAGATTTTGATAAGATTTTTATCTCCGTTTTTGACGATAAAAATAAACTTACAGTTGGTGATTATCAAATTTTTAAGCCCGAAGGATATTTTATTAATTATACAAAAAAGTTAAAAGGAATAAATTATGAGCTTGATAGCACAAAAATTACAGAAAAAATAAAACTCGCTGACAGTGAGAGTGGTATGGCTATTTCTAAGGGGAAGTATAATAGAATGAATTTTAATGGAATTGAAGCAAATCAAGGTCCTTATAAATTGCAAGGGATAAATAATGAGGCTTTTATAATTATTTTATCCAATAGCGAAAAAGTTTTTATTGATGGCATTTTACTCACAAGAGGCGAAAACTACGATTACACTATAAATTATAATTCTGCTGAAATAATTTTCACACACAAACAGTTAATAACCAAAGATAAACGTATAACGGTAGAGTTTGAATATTCCGAAAAAAATTATACTCGTTTTCTTTTTTACAATTCCAATAAATTTGAAACAAATAGTGGTAATTTTTTTTTTAATTTTTATTCCGAAACAGATGCAAAAAACCAGACAATACAACAAGAGTTGAGCAATGAGCAAAAGCTAATTCTCTACAACATAGGCGATAGTCTGCATCAAGCCACTTTTGTAAATGCCGACAGCGTAACTTTTGACCCCGAAAGGATACTTTACAAAAAAATTGATACTTTAATAGATAACTCTATCTATGAAAATATTTTTGTTGTTTCGCAAAATATAGATAATGCCTATTATCAGGTTGCCTTCTCGTATGTTGGGACAAATAATGGAAACTATAAAATATTGAATAGCAATGCAAATGGTAGAGTTTACGAATGGATTGCTTCAATCAATAACATTCAACAAGGCGACTATGAGCCAATTAGTTATATTGTTACTCCTCGTAAAAAACAGGTTGTTTCATTTGGAGGAGATGTGCATTTGAACAAATCTACAATTTATAATTTTGAAATAAGCCTGTCTAACAACGATATAAATACTTTTTCCGACAAACATGCTGATGATAATTTTGGTCTTGCGACAAAAAACGAACTACAACATTTTTTTATAGGAAATGATACTTCTAACACAAAATTATCATCATCTATTAATCATATTTTTATAAATAGAAATTTTGAAGCAATTGATTTTTATAGAGATACAGAGTTTGAAAGAGATTGGAATATTGAGCCAATGGATAAACAAATTGATGAAAATATTGTAAATTTTAATACGAATTTCCGGCACAATAATTTTATAGATATTAATTATGATTTGTCTGCCATGAATCGCAAAAATAATTATAATGGTCTAAAAAACAGCTTGATAACAAATATGAACTATTCTAATTTTATTGTAAATTCAGATGTAAATTATTTGCAAAGCGAAGATAGTTTTAATAAAACTTCTTTTTTTAGAAATAATTTATTATTAAAAAAACAAACAAGATTTTTTGAAGTTGGAGGTAATTACGAAACAGAAAATAACAGGTGGAATAATTTATTAACAGATAGTTTACAAAATAATAGTTATGCTTTTAACGAGTTTTCGCTATTTATCCAAACCCCAGATAGTTTTGAGAATCATTTTGCTGTTGTTTATAAAAAACGCTTTGATTATTTTATGATAGATAATAATCTAAAAATGAATACTTTTAGTGATAATTATAATTTTGTAAGCAAATTTAAAACCAATAAATCGGGAAATTTATCAACTTATGTTACTTTTAGAAAGTTAAACATTATAGACACTGCTTTAATTGATCAAACTCCTGAAAATTCGCTTGTTGGAAATATTAGTTATCGTCAGAATTTATTTAAAAATGCAATAAATTTAGCCACCTCCTACGAACATGGTTCTGGCTTGGAACGAAAGAACGAATATTCCTACATTGAGGTTATGGCTGGCGAAGGAATTTATAAATGGATAGATTATAATGATAATAATATTAAGGAGTTAGATGAGTTTGAAGCAGCAAATTTTAGCGACGAAGCTAATTATTTGAGAGTTTTTAAGCAGTCAAATAGTTATACAAAAGTGTATAATAATAAGATAAATCAGGTAGTTTCTATTAATCCCAAAAGATTGTGGAATAATAAAAAAGGTGTAAAAAAAATAGCTTCTTTTTTTTCTAATACTTTTTTATATAAACTTGAGCAAAGTTCAAAGTATCCAGTTTTTCCTATAAATAAAAGTTTTATAGCAGAGGATAGTAGTCTAACAAGTCTTAATTATTTTTTGCAAAATAACTTGACTTTAAATAGAGGCGGAAAAATTAGTTTTAATTATATTTATCATTTACATAAAAATAGAACTCTATTAATTACTGGAGTAGATAAGAAGCAGATGGATTTTAACAGTTTTTCGCTAAATTTAAGATTGTTTAAGAGTTTTATTTTAATAAATACCTTAAAAATTGGCAATAACTCTACTTCCTATGAATTTTTTAGTAATAAAAATTATAAAATAGATTACAATCATTATATTGTAAATTTGAAATATAATTTTTCAAAAAATAGGATAAGTGCTTTTTACAATTATCGTGAAAAGAAAAATATATTGGGCAAAGAAAGATATTATGAGAATAAAATTGGTGTAAAAACAGAAAATTCCATTCAAAAAAATGGAAAGATTACAATAATGGCAAGTTATATAAATATTGATTATAATTCATCGGACAATCAGGCTGTTACATATATTATGTTAGAGGGTTTGCAAACGGGAAATAATTTTGTTTGGAATGCAACATATCAGCATAATGTTGCTAATGGCTTACAATTGAGTTTTATATACGATGGTAGATTTAGTGAAGGAGGAAAAATTATTCATACAGGAAGTATGCAAATAAGTGCTGGTTTTTAAAAAGTTCTGAGTTTTTAATCTTCAATTAATAAAGACTAAAAACTCAAAACTTTTGGCGTTTTTCACGAGTGCCAATTTTGGCGTTACTTTTTAAATTTTAAAATACTCATTTACAGATGTAAACTTCAATTCTAAAATTTCAAAAAAGTTTTGAACTTGACACTCATGAAAAACGCCAAACTATTTAATATTCTACATCTTTTTCAAAAATAAGAACTTTAATACAACCAGTTTTTATTTTTTTGTTCACAGTTACATCTTCTTGTCCAGGAAGGTCTAAAACATCTATTATTATTTTTATATTAGTAGCATTTTCAGGAGAAAAAACAAAATATGGATGAATATACCTGTTCTTTTGCTCTACATAATATGGTTCCAGAACGGCAGTTCCTTTTTCATTAAAAGTTGCTTCGTTTTTACCTGGTAAGTTTAGTACTTCACTTCCTGAGTTTAAGTCTTCTATAATAAAGTTCATTTCATTACTAAAACTTGAACTAGCATAAAAGGAGATATTATACTCTTTACCAACCGATAAAGGAACAATAAATTCATATTTTTTACCTGTTTTACAAGCTGCTATTTCTGTAAGTGAACTTTCTTCATAAGGAGGTATTGATTTTATGTCCCATTTTCCTGCACAGTCTATTTTTTGTCCAAAAGACATAAATGGTATTAAAAACAATATTACTGCTAATTTTAATTTCAACTTTTTCATAATTTACATTTTTTTTAGGTATATTTACTGAACGCTATTTCCTGTTAAATTATTTCGTATATCAGAAATAGTTTGTTTTAATTTATTAAATTGCTCTTCTGATATTGAAATTTTTGCACTACCACCAACAACTATCTTTTCGTTGTCTTCAGTTTTTGGGTGTTCGTCTATATTGATTACCTCAAGTGCATCATAAATATCTTTTATTGGCATAAGTTGGTCTAATACTTCTTGGATACTCTCATCTGATTGATTTTGCTCTAAATACATTATTAGATTAGAAAAAACAATTTTTTGGTCTGCAATTGCCTGAATTGTTTTGTCCCCTTCCTTATATTCTGTAACGTTTGTTACAATATACAAACTTTCTAACCAACCACCTGTTGCAATAAATGCAAGAGTGCTAATTCTATCATTTTTTTCTAAATATCTAATAATATCAAAGTATGTATCACTGGAAACGCTAATTAGTGAATCTTTATTGTTTGTCAGGTTCTCTATTCTTTTAGTTAAACTCTCGTTGAATACAGCAGAAATACCTATTTTATCACTAAGTTGTCTTACAACTGTCAGATAATTAACTGTTTCATTACCTTTCTGAAAAGATGCAGCATAAGCCAAATCAGCAGAATAAACTCCAAAATTTAATTCATTAGATTTAGAATCAATATAATTTTTTACATTTTCTATTGGATTAAGTAATTCTAAATTGAACGACAAACTTTTATCGTCGGTAAACCCAAAAATATCTTTTGGCGAAGGAACGAGATAGAATGTTTCCGTATCACTTTCTTCAATAATAGTCACATCTGTTGTGTCTATTGCGTCTTCATCGTGGTCTGAATTATTACCATTGTTACAAGATGTAATAAATAAACCTCCTATTAGCATTAAGCTAATGAAATAAATATTCTTTTTCATAAACATTGATTTTTTGAAATTTTTATTGATAATTAAAAAGGTTAATAAAATTAAGTAGCTTACTAAAAGATACTTGTTAAAAATAAAGGTATAAATATTAATGAACAATTATAATTGGCTTACACTTTAACTATACTGATTATAACGGATTTTGTTGAAATTATAAATCACTGAATTTTAGGTGTTTTAC
>JAOZQN010000367.1 GCA_029932195.1 Bacteroidales bacterium
TTTGAAATTATGAAGTTTTGAATAATATTATGCCAAAAAAAACAACGATTTCAGGGTTAAGATACTAAGCAAGACAAGCTGGAAAAGTTTTGAAGTTTTGAAATTATGAAGTTTTGAATAATATTATGCCAAAAAAACAACGATTTCAGGATTAAGAGACTAAACAACTCAAAATATTATAGCTCAAATGCAATTTGAATTAACACGAGAATATATAGAAATACTACGGGAAGTTATTGATGCTAAGAATAAAGAAAAAGCTATATCAATGGCACATGAACTCCATGCTGCTGATATTGCAGGGATTTATGATGAGCTAGATATTGATGAGGCTAAATTTTTATACCTACTATTAGATGGCGAAAAAGCCGCCGATGTTCTTGCCGAATTAGAAGACGATGATAGAGAGCGTTTTTTGAAAGTTCTCCCGAGTGACGTTATTGCAAAAGAATTTATAAATTTTATGGATTCTGATGATGCTGCCGATGTTTTGGCAGACATGCCAGAAGATAAAAAAGACGAGGTTCTTTCTCTTATTGAGGACGTTGAGCTTGCTGGTGATATTGTAGATTTGTTGGAATACGACGAAGATACCGCAGGTGGATTGATGGGGAAGGAATATGTTGCGGTTAATAAAAATTGGAATATAGCAAAATGTTACGAAGAGATTAGAAGTGAGGCAGATGAAGTTGATGATATTTTTGATGTTTATGTTATTGATGATGACAATAAATTTCAAGGTGTTTTCTCGCTAAAAGAACTAATTGTTGCAGATTATGAAGACGAAATAAAAAACGTATATTCTAAAAAAACACATTTTGCAAAGACAAAAATGGAATCTGAAGAGGTTGCAAATATTATGGATAAGTATGATCTTGTAACTCTGCCAGTTATAGATGATATTGGACGACTCGTAGGACGAATTACAATTGATGATGTTGTAGATGTTATCCGAGATGAGGCAGAGAAAGATTATCAGATGGCTTCGGGTATTTCCGAAGACGTAGAGCATTCAGACAGTGTTTGGCGACTCACTCGTGCAAGGCTTCCTTGGCTTATGATTGGCTTGTTTGGAGGAGTAATGGGAGCAAGAGTTATCGGACTTTTTGAGGGCGATTTATCTGCAAATGCAGAAACGGCACTTTTTTTGCCACTAATTGCTGCAATGGCAGGAAATGTTGGTGTGCAGTCGTCAGCTATTGTAGTTCAGGGACTTGCAGCAAATACTATCGGGCTTGAAAGTGCTTTTTCAAAAATATTGAAAGAAATTTCTGTAGCACTTTTAAATGGAATTGCTTGTGCAATTTTAATTCTTGTTTACAACCTCATTTTTAGCGATTCACTTGCTCTTACTTTTTCAGTTAGTATTTCCTTATTTATAGTAATAATATTTGCCTCAATTTTTGGAACATTTGTCCCGTTGGCACTCAATAAATTAAAGATAGACCCCGCACTCGCAACAGGTCCTTTTATTACAACGGTAAACGATATTGTAGGACTTGCTATATATCTTATTATTAGTAGATTATTGTTTATTATGATAATTTAAAATACGGGAAAGTGTTGCAAGTTGGTTTGAAGTGATTATGAATTATGTTATAATATCTTATTATTAGTTTGAAAAAAAGTAGCTTTTGCGATTTCTTTGCTAAACCTATAATGTGTAATTTTAAAGCCCACTATAAAATGAAAGAATATATAAAAATAGCTTGGCGTAATATTTGGAGAAATAAACGAAGAACGTTAATAACTGCTGCGTCTATATTATTTGCAGTCTTTTTTGCAATTATTTTAAATTCTTTGCAGTCAGGTGCTTGGTCTTATTTGTTAAATAATCTAGTAGAAGAATTTTCGGGACATTTACAAGTCCAACATAAAGATTATTTTAAGAATCCTTCTATAAATTACTTAGTACCATACACCAAAGATTTGACAGATAAATTAGACACTTCTAACGAAATAGTTTCATATACTCCTATGTTTCAATCAGGTGCATTGGCATCTACAGGTGAACAATCAAAAATAGCAATAATAATGGGACTTGAAACAAATGAAGACAACGGAGTTTCAAACATTAAGAAAAATATGATAAATATTTATTTTTCCGAAGCAGTTATCAATAAATTAATTAATAAAAATATCCCAAACCAAATTATAGAAAAAATCCAAAAATTAGAAACAAAATATTATAAAAATAAAACAGATCTTTTAATATATTTAAAACTTGCGGATAACGAAATAGATAAATACATAGAAACTATTATAGAAACAGCAAAATTTAATGCTGAATATTTATCTCCAAACAATGATGGTGTGTTGGTTGGTTTTGAGCTTGCAAAATATTTAGAAATAAGTGTTGGAGACAGCATTATTGTTATAGGACAGGGCTATCATGGAGCAAGTGCAGCGGGAAAATATCCTATAAAAGCCCTACTGAAATTCCCAAGTTCCGATTTTAATAATTCTATAATATATACAGATATTAAAAATGCTCAAATATTATATTCTGCATACGAATTGAACGAAAATTCAAATGACACAACTTTTTTGGTGAATTTTGTAAGAATAAATACAAACACCCCAGTTACAGTTGATAAAAATAATGTAGAAAACATTAGAAAAGTAAGAGATGAAGTCGCATCAATTATAAACGACGAACAACTTGCCGTTTTGGATTGGAGTAAAGTAAATTCTGAAATGACACAAATTGCTTATTCTAAACAAGGTTCGGCGAAAATAATTAGTGGCTTGTTATATATAATTGTCGGTTTTGGTGTTTTTGGAACAGTTTTAATGATGGTAACCGAACGAAGAAGAGAATTTGGAATAATGGTAGCAATAGGAATGAAAAAGACCAAACTTGCATTTATCTTTGCAATTGAAATGTTTTTTCTTGGAATTCTTGGAATTATCTCAGGTAGTATAGCAAGTATGCCAATAGTATTATTAGGACACTATTATCCAATTAAATACAGTGGTGATGCAGCAGAAGTATTCTCTAATTTCAATGTTGAGCCAGTTTTGGTTTTCGCTAATATTGGAACATATTATTTTAATCAAGCATTTACTATCTTATTTATCGTTGGATTAGTAATTATTTTTCCTCTA
The DNA here is from genome assembly GCA_029932195.1 of Bacteroidales bacterium. GTDB lineage: Bacteria > Bacteroidota > Bacteroidia > Bacteroidales > JAOZQN01 > JAOZQN01. Next base: position 3,109 of record JAOZQN010000367.1, read on the forward strand.
ATAAAAATTATACGTTTAAATGTAATAAAATCAATTAAAGATTGAACCTAAGCGGTAAGTAGATTGACAATTTTAAATTTACGATTTACAATTGATGGATACTTGAAAATAAATAAATTAATCAGAAATAATTGTTAAGAATTTTTTGTTTGACTACTTATATTTTGCCAAAATCAAAGCAGATAGAAATTTCAGAAATGGAGCTCATTTGTTGTAAATGTTTTTTTTACGTTTGTATCCAACATCGAGTTTGGGAAAAAAGATACTTTCCTTAATGGACTCAATTTTATAAATTTTACACTTAACACGATAACTTGATAACACGATAACTTTTAACACGATAACTATAATAAAAATGCAAATAAACGAATCAAGAACCAAAATTATTGCCACAATAGGACCGGCATCACAAGACAAAGAAGTATTACGAAAAATGTTTTTCGCAGGAGTAGATGTTTGTAGATTAAATTTTTCGCATGGTAGCCACGAGCAAGTTGCCAGCATTATCAAAACAATTAGAGAACTAAACAAAGAATTAAGCCTTGATATTTCGATACTTGCTGACTTACAAGGACCTAAATTGAGAATTGGAGAAGTGGAAAATAACAAAGTTATTTTAAAAGCAGGAGAAACTGTAGAATTTGTTACAGAAAAATGTCTTGGCACTGCCAAAAAGCTATATATGAGCTACGAAGAATTTCCAAAAGATGTAGAAATTGGCGACACTATATTAATAAATGATGGTAATTTAAAATTAGAAGTTACAGATACAAATGGAACGAACTCCGTAAAAGCCAAAATTATTTATGGCGGAGAATTATCATCGAGAAAGGGAGTAAATTTACCACGCACAAATGTCTCGTTACCAAGTCTTACTGACAAAGATATTGAAGACGCACATTTTGCAATCCAAAATGATGTTGATTGGATAGCACTTTCGTTTGTCCGCCAAACAAGCGATGTTATTGAATTAAAGCAGATGATAAAACGGAAAAAGAAAAAAATTAATGTAATTGCCAAAATAGAAAAACCTCAAGCAATAGAAAACCTAGACTCAATAATAGCTGAATCCGATGCAATAATGGTTGCACGTGGAGACTTGGGCGTAGAACTTGATTTTCATGAAATTCCTGTTTTGCAAAAAGAAATAGTGAAAAAATGTATGGACGCTTCCAAACCCGTAATTATTGCTACTCAAATGATGGAAAGTATGATAACAAATTTCCGTCCCACACGAGCCGAAGCAACCGATGTAGCCAATGCAGTTATTGATGGTGTTGATACTCTTATGCTTAGCGGCGAAACTTCAGTAGGAAAATATCCTGTAGAAACTATTGAGAGTATGCACGAAATTATCCAATATACCGAAGATAATAGTTATAAATATAATAGGGGGAAATCACCAGAAGTAGAAAGCCCTCGTTTTATCAGAGACTCAGTATGTTACAGTGCTTCACGGATGGCTAAAAAAATTGGTGCAAAAGCAATCATCACTTTTACTGAAAATGGAAATACTGCTTTTACCATTTCTGGTTACCGTCCAAAGGCTGATATATACGCATTTACAAAACACAAAAATCTTATGAGTATGCTAACTCTTTTGTGGGGAGTAAAATCTTTTTATTTTGATGAATTTGAAAATATAAATGATGCTATAACTTTAACTATAAATATTTTAAAAGAAAAAGGATATGTTAAAAAAGGCGATTATATTATTCATGTGGCAAGCACACCATTACAAGTAACTCATAAAACTAATATGCTAAAGGTTACTAAAGTAGAATAGCCATGTTAGTTACCAATAAGAAATTATCAGTAAGCAATATTTTGTGTAACTATTCACTGTTTACTGATAATTGTTTTGGATTGATATTTGTGTTATGTTGGTTATAATTGTCTAACTTCCTGAGGAAGTAAAACATACTTTACTTTTGCATGAAAGTTATACACAATTGTTAGTAAAATTTAATTTTTATGCAAGTTGCTGAAAATTAGGTTGTTTTATAAGAACAACCTCTATCTGTCTAAAAAACAGTGTTACTTTTTTTGGAGGCAATTGTTTTTTTGTTACATTTGTAATCTATAAGCACTTTGCTTAAATGCTATCTGCTTAGATGATAATACAATACGTGTTGTTATCATTCACTTAAAATAAGTATTATGAAACGAGAAAAATATCAATTTAATGCAGAAACATTAAGTTACGAGAAGGTTAGTTTTAGCTTTAAACAATTCTTTTTACAAAAACTTCTCCCACAATCAATAGCCTCACTATTATTAGGAACAATCTTTGCAATTCTTGGCACATATTATCTTAGCTCTCCTCTTGAAAACCAATTGCAAACAGAAAATGATAACATTAAATATTCCTACAAACAACTCAACAATAAAATACATAAAGTTTCTACAACTTTAGCAGATCTACAAGAAAGCGACGATGATGTATATCGCACAATTTTTGGAGTAGAGCCAATTCCTGCAACAGTCCGAAATGCCGGGTATGGTGGAACAGATAGATACAAACCTCTAAAAGGTTATGCAGAATCCAACCTAATGATTAATAGCACAAGAGAACTAGATGCTGTCTCCAAAAAACTTATTGTTCAATCAAACTCCTACGACGAAATAGTTACTTTGGTTAAAGATAAAGAAAAAATGCTTGCCTGCATACCTGCAATACGCCCCATAACAAATAAAGACCTTACAAGATTTGGTTCACCTTTCGGATACCGTATGCACCCAATATTAGGATATTTAAGATTACATGCAGGAATAGATTTAACTGCACCAAAAGGAACTCCAATTTATGCTTCAGGAAATGGAGTTATCACAAGAGCAGACGCTTCTAATAGAGGATATGGAAAACACGTCCGAATTAGCCACGGATATGGATATACAACTGTTTATGCCCATATGAGCAAAATGCTTGTAAAACCAGGGCAAAAAGTAAAAAGAGGCGACCTTATCGGGCTTGTTGGTAGCACTGGACTATCTACTTGTGCTCACCTTCACTACGAAGTTAGAATAAATAATACTCCTGTAAATCCTGTAAACTTTTATTACAACGACCTTTCAGATGAAGAGTATGCTCAAATGATTGATGAAGCTAAAAATTCTAACACACACATTTTTGAGTGGTAAAAAAATAAAGATAAATTAAAAAGGAGGAATTAATAACTGAAGTTTCGGAGTTTATAATTAATTGATTATTACGTATATAATG
>JAOZQN010000368.1 GCA_029932195.1 Bacteroidales bacterium
AAACATTATATACGTAATAATCAATTAATTATAAACTCCGAAACTTCAGTTATATAACTTTGGCAAAGTTGTTGTTTTATAACTTAATTGATAAATCAAATAAACCAATATACAAATAAACCAAATAACCTATGAAAGCTTATCAAATATTGTTAATTTTATTATTATCTATTTCGTCTGTTTTTGCACAAAACGAGACAAAATTATTGCGATTTCCTCATATTATGGGCGAAAAAGCTGTATTTACTTATGCAGGAGACCTTTATTCTGTAGGAATAAATGGTGGAGAGGCTACACAACTCACTAGCCACAAGGGTTTTGAAATGTTTGCAAAAATTTCACCCGATGGAAAAAACATCGCATTTTCGGCACAATACGATGGGAATACCGAAGTATATATTATGCCCGTAGAAGGTGGTGTGCCTAAGCGACTTACATTTACTGCAACTCTCGGCAGAGACGACGTAGCAGACAGAATGGGACCCAACAATATTGTAATGTCATGGACACCCGATAGTAAAAATATTGTTTTCCGTTCTCGCCGATATTCATATAATTCTTTTAGAGGGCAACTTTTTTCTGTTCCTGTAGAAGGTGGAATGGCAAAAGAAGTGCCAATTAAAGACGGTGGTTTTTGTAGTTATTCGCCTGATGGCAAATATCTTACATTTAATAAAATTTTCAGAGAATTTAGAACATGGAAGTATTACACAGGAGGAATGGCTGATGATATTTGGGTTTACGACTTTGAACTAAAAAAAGCTATAAAAGCATTTGAAAACGATGCACAAGATATTTTTCCAATGTGGAGTGGTGATAAAATTTATTTTTTGTCGGACAGAGATAAAACAATGAATTTATTTTCCTACAATACAATTGACGACAAGGTTAAAAAAGTATCAGATTATACAGAATATGATATAAAATTTCCTGCAATTGGTGGAGATAAAATTATATATGAAAATGCTGGTTGCTTATATTATTTTGATACAAAAACAAGCGAGACTAAAAAAATTACTGTAATTATAAATAGCGATTTTCCTACGGCAAGAAATAAAATGGTTGATGTGAGCAAAAAAATTCACTATATTGATATTTCACCAGACGGTAAGCGTGTAGTGGTGGGAGCAAGAGGCGAAATTTTCACCGTTCCTGCAAAACACGGAGTTACACGAAATATCAGTAAAACAAGTGGAGTTCACGAGCGTGATGTTGAGTGGTCGCCAGATGGCAAAAATCTTGCTTTTATTTCGGATAAATCGGGAGAATTTGAAATTTATATACAAAAAGAAGACGGCTCGGAAGAGGCAGTGCAACTTACAAAAGATGCAGATACTTATAAATTCTTTTTGAAATGGTCTCCAGATAGCAAAAAAATCATGTGGTGCGATAAAATGCTTAGACTTAGATATATAGATATTGAAACAAAAGTAGTTACAGAAGTTGAAAAATCAGATTTTTGGGAAATTAAAAGATTTAATTGGTCGCCAAACAGCGAATGGATTACTTATTCTGTTTTAAATTATGGAAAAAAGAATCAAATATTTTTATATAATATTGCTTCAAAAGAAAAACACGAAATTACAGACGGTTGGTATTCTTCTTACAATCCAACTTTTAGCGATGATGGTAAGTATTTAGTATTTATTTCAGATAGAGATTATAACCCAATTTATAGCGATACTGAATGGAATCACGCATATAAAAATATGAGAAAAATATATCTTGTTACTCTTCAAAAGAATACGCCTTCTCCATTTAAACAAAAAAATGACGAGGTAAATCAAGAAGCTGATACAACAAAAAATAAAGATTTTAAAATTGATTTTGATGGTATTAAAGATAGAATTGTTGCGATGCCTGGAAGTCCAGAATATTATTGGAGTTTGTATGTAGTTAATAATAAGATATATTATAATAAAATGGCAAATGGCGAAGACGATGTTCAAAATTGTTTTTACGACTTAAAAACGAATAAAGAAACCAAGTTTGGAACTAATTTGAGCTTCTCTGTATCAGCAAATAACAAAAAAATGTTGGTAAATAAAAGTCGGAATTATTATATTGTAGATTTGCCTATTGCAAAAGTCTCGTTGGAAAATAAAATTGATTTTTCTAACCTAAAAGTTTTTGTAAATTACGAGCAAGAATGGAAACAAATTTATGATGAAACTTGGAGACAAATGAGAGATTTTTTCTATGACCCAAATATGCACGGAGTGGATTGGAATAGTATCCACGATAAATATGCAGTTCTTTTGCCCTATGTAAAACACCGTAACGACCTTACCTACTTGATGGGAGAGATGATTGGCGAACTAAATATTGGTCATGCCTATGTAGGGGCTGGTGAAAGACCTAAAATTGACAAGGTAAATATGGGCTTACTCGGAGCTACTTTTTCAAAAGATGCTTCGGGATATTTTAAAATTGATAAAATTTTAAGAGGTGCAAATTGGTCAAAAGATTTGCGTTCTCCACTCACCGAAATAGGTGTTGATGTTGCTGTAAATGATTTCATTATTGAAATAAATGGAACTCCAACAAATAGTGTGTCAAATATTTACGAACTTTTGATTGGCACAGCTGGCGAACAAATAGAACTTACAGTAAATTCGCAAGCAAACGAATCTGGTAGTCGCAAAATAATAGTTGTTCCTTTAAAAGATGAGTCATCATTATATTATTTTAACTGGGTTGAAGGCAATCTAAAAAAAGTAAGTGAAGCTACAAACGGGCAAGTTGGATATATTCATATTCCAGATATGGGAGTGGACGGCTTAAACCAATTTGCAAGATATTACTATCCGCAAGTTACCAAAAAAGGGATAATTATTGATGATAGAGGAAATGGTGGCGGAAATGTTTCACCAATGATTATTGAACGATTAAGAAGAGAATTAACTCTGCAAAGAATGCTCAGAAATGTGGACAAAAGAGGTTCAACACCAGATGCCACAGTAGTTGGACCAAAAGTTTTATTAGTAAATGAGTATTCTGCTTCCGATGGCGATTTATTTCCTTATAAATTCAAACAATTAGAACTTGGAACAATTATAGGAAAACGAACTTGGGGTGGAGTTACTGGTATAAGAGGCTCATTACCATTTGTTGATGGAGGCTCATTATCCAAACCAGAATTTGGAACTTACGCAAAAGATGGTAGCAAATGGATTATTGAAGGATACGGAGTTGACCCACATATTGAGATAGAAAACAATCCTGCAGAAACATTTCAAGGTAAAGATGCTCAGCTTGATAAAGCAATAGAAATTGTTTTAGAACAAATGAAAACTTATCCCGATGAAATTAAAAAACACCCAGATTTTCCGATAAAAAATAAATAATTTTTTGTAGAGACGTGCCATAAAGCACGTCTTTTTTTTATTGCCCTAAAATGAACATGTAAAAAAGACGTGCCTCATGGCACGTCTCTACTGTTTTTATTGCTATTTTATCTCAAAATCTAATAATGTTTCATTTTCTATTTTTGCATTTAATTTATCCCCAATTTTAATTTCGCCAACTCCCTCGGGAGTTCCTGTATAAATTAAATCGCCTATTTTTAGTGTAAAATATTTTGAGACATAAGCGATTAAGTTATCAATATTAAAAATCATATCTTTGGTATTTCCTGCCTGAACAATTTTATCATTAATTTCCAAACTAAATTTGATATTATTCAAATCGTTGAATTTTGATTTATCAATAAATTTTCCTATTGGAGCAGAATAGTCAAATGATTTTGCTTTTTCCCAAGGCAAGCCTTTTTGTTTATGTTTTCGCTGGACATCTCTGGCAGTGAAATCTATACCTATACCAATCTCGTTATAATATTTGTGAGCAAATTTTTCTTGAATATGTTTTCCTACTTTATTTATTTTTACAACAAGCTCCACCTCATAATGAATTTCTTTTGAAAATTCGGGATAATAAAAAGGGTCATTACTGCGAAGTAAAGCTGTATCTGGTTTCATAAACACCACAGGTTCAGTTGGTATAGGGCTATTCATTTCTTTGGCATGGTTTATATAATTTCTGCCAATTGCTATTATTTTCATTGTTTTTTAGTTATTGAGTTATCGTGTTGTGAGTTATTGTGTTGTGAGTTTTTTAGTTATCGTGTTATTGAGTTATCGTGTTGTGAGTTTTTTAGTTATTGAGTTATTGAGTTATCATGTTGTGAGTTTTTTAGTTATCGTGTTATGAGTTATCGTGTTATTGAGTTATCATGTTGTGAGTTTTTTTGTTATCGTGTTGAATTTTGATTTCATATTTGCTGTTACTTTGCAAACTCAAAAACTCACAACACGATAACTCAAAAACTCAATGATTTAGTTTATAAAATTTCCTTCTCCATCTACTTTTAGTATTTTAGCATTTTTATTTGTTTTGCTAATAAGAATAAGTGCATCGTTAGCAAGGGCTTTGTTTGGATAAAAACGATAAGCTACAAAATATCTGTCGTCATTTTCTCCATTATGCAAAATAAGATTGTGAGGAATATCAATTCCTTTATTCAAATATTCCCAGATTTTTGACTCTGCCTCATCGTAGTCATCAACTTCGTCTGTAACAATAACATAGATAGGTAAAATATTTCCATTATCATCATCAACTTCTAAAACAGAATGATTTTCACGTATCGATTTTATTACTCCAAAATATTTTGAATTAGGATAATTTTCCAAAAATTCATCGTGGTAGCTAATATCTGTAGCCATAGGCCAAGCATCTATACTAAAACGACCTACACAATATTCACGATAATCGTTACCAATTTCTATGCTATGATAATCTACAAAAGGATAGAGCGAGCTAAAAATAATACCATTTATTTCTTCTTTTTTATCATGATTAGGATATTTTGTCAATAACTCCTCACCTACTTTTATAACTTTTGCATAATCGTCTAATCCTGCATAAGGATATTCTCCACCCCTTGAATTTGCTTCAGTTTCCTTTAATTTTATAAATAATCTTGCTTCCTCTTGCAGATAATTTTCTATTTCTTTCTTCAAAAAAGTATAATTATCTAAATCAGCAAACATACCTTCTACGTAAATACCTTGAAAACCAATTATATTCAATTCTTTTTCTACTTTTTCCCAGTAAGTATAAATATCTTCGCTTTCTTCCATGGCGAAATAATAATTGCCAAGCATTTCATTAAAAGTATAATCTTTTAAAATCTGAGTTCTCATATCCAAAATTTCTAATACTTTTTCTTCCGATTCTATTTCGCCAAGAACACTACTTGCATATAGTTTTATTGTCCAAAGCATATCATTATTAGGAGATAGTGCTTTTGTTAGTTCAGGAAAAATATCTTCAAAAACAAAACTTGCAAAATTGTCTGTTTCAATATTTTCAGTATTTTCTTCTGTAATATCTTCTGTTACTTCTTCTTCGATATTTTCTGAACTTGTATTTGAATTATTACTGGTTTTACAAGAATAAATTAGAATTATTACTGCGAGTAAAAAGATGGTTGTTTTTTTCATTTTTAGATAGTTTTTTAAAGTATAACAGTTTTTTAATATCTTATTTTCAGTAAAATAAAATATTGTGAAAATTAAAATAGATTTACAGTTAAATACTGTAATGGAATATTAATCTATAAATTTAGTCAGTCTGTAAATAATCCATTGATAAGCCTACTCCAGTCCTAATGTATTAAAATATAGGAAATCTGAAATAAAAACCACTTTCTTTTTTTTTAGACGTTCCCAAGCCCTAATTTTTAATTTGCCAAAGGCAAACTAAAAATTAGGACTTGGCAAGTCGGGACTTGGATAGCGAAAAGACTTCAAAACTCACAAAAACAAAGAATTTGAAAAACACAATCACAATCACATAGAAATAAATAATTTTTAATCATCTTATATTCAGAGTTGTAAAAAATCTTTAGTTCCAACTGTATGGGAGCTAAATTCTAAAACTGACTAATTTTGTGAGTTCTGGACCTCACAACGTTCTCTTTTTTTTGCCACAAGGCAAAAAAGAGAACTTGTGAACGTCTGATAGAAAGAAATTTTTAACACCTTAACCCTGCTACATTTAAGAGAAAAGGGACTTATCAATGGATTATTTACAGACTGAGTTTATTTGTCCAATGTTAAACAGGTAGCCAAATATTATTCCAACACAATATTTGACTGTAAACCAATTAAAATTTATGATTTTTTGTAATAAAAGCATCTCCTTCATCTTTTGGCTTGTCTTTAACTCTTTTGTTATTATTATCTACAGCATCGTATTTTTTCTGATTATAACGGATTTTGTTGAAATTGTAATAACTTTATTTATAATGAATTATATAAAATAT
>JAOZQN010000369.1 GCA_029932195.1 Bacteroidales bacterium
AAGTTACCGTTAAGGCTAACCAGTTTTAGTCATTTTTAACTTTAACTTCAAAAAAAGAAAATGGAAATTTTAGAAAAATTACAAAATTTAAGCAAACGAATTTCTGAATTAAAAGACAAAATTCAGACAGAAGAAGCAACAAAAAATGCGTTTATAATGCCATTTATTCAACATTTGGGGTATGACGTATTTAATCCAATGGAAGTAATTCCAGAATTTATTGCCGATATTAGCAATAAAAAAGGAGAGAAAGTAGATTATTGCATTCAAAAAGACGAAGAGCCAATAATGATAATTGAATGCAAACACTGGAAAGAAGATTTAGAAATTCACACAACACAATTAGAACGATATTTTAGCTTTACAAAAGCAAAATTTGGAATTTTAACAAACGGAATTATTTATAAATTCTACACAGATATTGATGAGCCAAACAAAATGGATGGCAAACCATTTTTACAATTAGACTTAGAAAATATCAAAGAAAATGCGATAAATGAACTCAAAAAATTTCATAAAACAACATTTGACAAAGACAAAATTTTTGATGCCGCAGGAGAATTAAAATATTACAATGCAATCAAAATTGAATATCAAAAAGAGCTGGAACAACCGTCAGATGAATTAGTTAAGTTCTTTGCAAATAAAGTTTATCCAGGAAGGTTTACAGAAAAAGCAATGATTCAGTTTCGTAAAATCGTAAAAAAAGCACTCAATCACAAAATAAATGACATTATAAATGAGAGATTAACTTCGGCATTAACAAAAGAAACAATACAACAAGAAGAAATTGCCGAAGAACAAGCAAATTTAAATTTACCAGCCAATGAAATCATTATTTTTAGCGACGAAGAACGTGGAATTTACACAACACAAGAAGAGCTAAATGGATATGAAATTATTGTTGATATCCTCAAAGGAGTTTTAGAAAAAGAACGCATAGTTTACAGAGACACAAAAACTTACTTTGGAATATTATTAGACGATAACAACAGAAAACCTATTTGCAGACTTCGTTTTAACAGCAGTCAAAAATATCTGAGTTTGATAGAAGAAGGCAAAAACGAAAATAAAATAGCGATTGAAAAGATTGAGCATATTTATAAATATGCAGACGAAATAATAAAATCAGCACAAATTTATAACGAAACAACAGAATAATCTAAATAAAACAACTAAATTGAGCTATTTTTGAATGAATTTGCTTGCTGAATGATTTGCGGTTTGGTTTGACTAACTTGATGACTAAAACTTTTTTTTCGTTTCACTCAAAAAAGTTTTAGTCATCAAGTTAGTCATTCTAAAATTGTGAAAAAATGATTTCAGTAACGGATTGATTGAAAAATAGCCTTAACATTTTCTTGAATTTCATTGCCTTTTTCAGGGTGCAAAAATTTACAATTATGCTAAATTTGAACGATTGATTAAGGATTGACTTTGTGCGGAAAAGGCAACGAAATCAAGAAGTCACCGATAGGGCTAACTAAAAAAAAAGAAGAAGAAAAAAATGAAAACAAAAATATAAAATTATTAACCAAACAAAAAATCAAAAAAACATGAAACTATTAATTCTCATTCCTAACGGAGCAAGAAGTTTAAATACAGAAGATATTATTTATTGTAAAGCTAAAAATAAAAATACAGAAATCTATCTAAACTCTTTATCTAAAAATATAAAAGACAAAAAATATTTTGTTGCCACAAAATTATTAAAAGATATTGAAGAAGATTTTCCAAAGCCTGAATTTTATAGATGTCATAAATCCTATTTTATTAATTTTAAATACTTTTTTGAGTTTGAAGTCTGCACAAATTCTATTATTATGACTGATGGAACTAAAATTAACGTTTCTAAAACAAAAAGAATAGAATCGAAAAAACAACTTTTTGAATATTATGAAAAATGGAATTCAAAAAATTAATTTATGCCATTCACTCCCGATTTGGTATCGTTCACTCCGAATTTGATACCATTCACTCCTTTTTCGGTTTTCTTGCAAAAAAAGATTTTTTTGTTAAATTTAATATTCATTCTTTTGCACTGTCAAATTAAAATTAATACCAGTTATTTAATGTGACATAATTTTTTAATATTAATTTCAAAAAAGAATTTAAAATGAAACAATTCAAAATTAGTTTTATAATTTTATTTGCAGTGCTTATTAGTGTAGTGGGATGTCAAAAAGAAGAAAATATTTTTGAAGAAGAACAACAAACAAAAACTACAAGTGATTCATATTCATTTCAAGAAGAAGTAAAACTTAACTTAAAAAGCCCTAATTCTGTTAAAGCAGATGTCATTATTAAATCAGATAACAAAGAACTGCTGAATCAAAATTTCTCTCTTATTCCTGTGTATGAAATTGAAGAAAACACGTCTTTGGCTTATGAAGAATTTTATGAAGTAGACAATGAAATGCTTGAAAAACCAGAAGTATTTTTTGAATTTCATAATGTTGAACTTCCTACGAATGCAATTGGTTTTAAAATTGAGCATAAAAATGAAAAAGGTTGGCTTCATTATTATGGTTATGGTAGTTGGGGACTTAATGGTGTAATGTTTAAAAAGACAAACAGTTCGGGAAAAGTAAAAATTAAAATAGGAAGAAATTTAACAAGTAGTGATAGATTTAAGTGGGTTGTTAGAGCTAAACTAAAAGATAAAAACACTCAGGCAAGTTATATCCCTGGATATGAAAATTATTATTATTTAGAAGCTATGGTTAAAGCTAAAAGTGGTGGCACATATAGTTATACTATTTATTATTAGTAGAGACTACTTTATATTTTAACAAAAAATAACAACACTCAATATATTATAATGAGTGTTGTTTAATATTTGATATAATTATTATGTATAAAATTATTTCAAGTTTTTTTTTAGTAATATTTTTTTTAAATTCAATTACAGCACAAAATAATACCATCAGTGGTTGTATTTATGATAATAATAATAATGAAAACATAATAGGTGCAACAATATTCTGTAAAGAACAAAATAATTTAGCTATAAGTAATGAATATGGTTTTTATAGTTTTTCTACTAATAAAAATAAAATAAATATTATAGTAAGTTTTATAGGTTATAAACAAATAGATACAATTTTCACTATTTCGCAAGATACAATTATCAATTTTTATTTAGAAAACAATACAAATATTGGAGAAGTAGTAGTTATTGGAAAGAATGAATTTGTTTCAAATTCTCAAATAGGAAAAATACATTTGTCTATTGACCAAGTAAAATCATTGCCAAAATTAGGTGGCGAAACAGATATTATAAAAGTAATGCAATTGTTGCCTGGTATTCAGTCGGGATACGAAGGTTCTTCAAATTTATTCGTTCGCGGTGGCAATCCCGAACAAAATTTATTTTTAATTGATGGAGTTCCAATTTATAATATTTCGCATTTATTTGGTTTTACATCAGTATTTAATGAAAATGCCGTAAATTCAGTCAATATAATAAAAGGTGGTTTTCCTGCAAGATATGGCGGTAGAATTTCTTCTGTTATAGACATTAGAATGAAAGAAGGCGACTTAAATGAATTTCACAGCAGTTTTAACTTAAGTCCTATTTCTTCAAAATTTATGATAAATGGTCCATTAAAAAAGAATAAAGCATCTTTTCTAATTTCTGCACGAAGGACATTTTATGATTTAATAAACTTTGCAATACATCCTTTTTTAGATGATCCAGAAAATATTCAAAACTATTATTTCTACGATATAAATGTTAAATTTAATTTTATTATATCATCAAAAAGCAGAATATATTTTAGTTTGTATAATGGACATGATAAATATTATAATAAATATTCAGATGCTTGGACAAAAAATGAAATTGAATATAAAAACAAAACTGACAATGGGTTAAAGTGGGGTAATATGCTTGGTGTTGTGCGTTGGAATTATATTTTCAATAATAAATTATTTGCAAATACAAGTTTATATGTATCAAAATATAATTTTACTTCATACTCAAATAATTCTTTTACTGTTGAAAATTTTTCGAATAATGATTTAGAAAAATATTCAAATTTATCTAACTATAATTCAGCGATTAACGATTTTTCTATAAATTACACTTTGGATTATATTGCATCTAATTCTCATTATTTTAGAACAGGAATAAATACGATTTATCATAATTTTTTGCCTGGAATTAGTTATTTTCAAAATAATACAACAGAAAATAAACAAGATACAACTTTAAGCAGTAATAATATTTATGCAACAGAAATACGTGCTTTTGTTGAAGATGATATTAAAATTTCAAAATTTATAAATATAAATATTGGACTACATACATCTTTTTTTTCAGTTCAAAAACAAAATTATTATTCTTTTGAACCAAGATTTTCAGGAGCAATAGTCTTTAATGATAATTTTTCTGTTAAATCTTCATTTTCAAGAATGCAACAATATTTGCATTTATTAACAAACACCAACATTGGTTTGCCAAGTGATTTGTGGATACCTGTTACACAAAAAATTGAACCACAAAAAGCAAATCTATATTCTGTAGGTTTATTTTTTAATCTGTTAAATAAAATTGATTTCAGTATAGAAGCATATTACAAAGATATGTTTAACTTAATAACTTATAAAGAAGGAACAAGTTTTTTGTTATCAAATAATACATGGGACGAAACTATTGAAAGAAATGGAAAAGGAAAAAGTCTTGGAATAGAATTCTTTTTACACAAAAAAACAGGAAAATTACAACATATAGTAAGTTATACACTATCCAAAACAACAAGACAATTCCAACAGATAAATAATGGAATTGAATATAATTATAAATATGATAGATTACATAATTTTTCTTTATCGTCTATCTATAATATTAATGATAAAATCAAAACAAGTTTCTCCTGGATATTTGCAACAGGAAATCCTGTAACATTACCCGAAGCTATATATCCATCAATTCTTTATCCTCCCGATTTAGGTATTATTTCCCCACCTAATATTCAAACAATTATACCTTATCCTACAACCATGTCTCGACAAAATACAGAATTATGGTATTATGGCGAAAGAAATTCAAAACGGATGCCAAATTATCATCGACTTGATATTGATATATCATTTACAAAAAAAAATAAAAACTATGAAAGAATTTTGAGTTTCGGAGCTTATAATACCTATAATCACTTAAATCCATTTTTTATCAGATATAAATACAAAGCAGATGCTTCTGTTACAAATGTTTATAAAGCAAAAGGACAATTTGTTCTTGTTGGCTTATTTCCTATTTTACCTTATGTAAGTTTATCATTAATATTTTAAATATGAAAAATCTTAAACATTATCTTATAGCTTTCTTTTTTATTTTATTATTTTCTGTTTCTTGTGAAAAAGAAACTAATTATGAAATTGAACATAAAAAACAAATTATTTTAAACAGTATTTTTTCTTCTGACAGCATAATAAAAGTTTTCATTACAGAAACGACATCACCTACCGACATCGTAGAATTTCAGACTATTGAGAATTCTAATATAAGTATTTACCGCAATAATGAATTACTTGGTTTGTTAGATGAATTAAAAATAGATAAAAACTATAATTTTGGAAATTCAAGTATTATCTGGAAATATTATACAAACCAAGAAGTAATAATTAGAAACACACCAAACGATATCTATAAAATAATTGCTATTACTCCAAATTTAGATACATGCATTGCAATAACAAAAATGCCGGAAAAACCTAATTTGCAATTAATAAGTTTGTTTGATTGTGAGTTAGAAAGCAACATAGATTCTACTTTAAGTTTAAATGCTAATTTGAGTATTAGTATGAAAAAAAATAATAAATTCAAATTCTACGCAGTTAATATTTATTATAAATCAAATTTATACCCTCCTCAACCTAACAAAGATACTACATATTTTCACAATCTTAATTTTTCAATTGAAGACCCTAATATTTATGAAACTTATTTATTAAACGAAGGTTACATATTTAGTGATTCGTGTTTTATTAATAACGAAATAAATATTGTTATAAATATTGATGACGTAATTCTTAATAATTCCATAAATTTTAATAATATACTTATTGAAGTTAAAAGCATTTCAGAAGATTATTATTATTATCAAAATGATATGCTAAAACAAATATCTAATCAATTTGATGCGTTTAGCAATATTTTAAATGTTCATTCTAATATAAACAACGGATTAGGAGTATTTGCTTGTTATAATTCAATAATTGATACAATATATTTGAAGTAATATGCTAAAATAAACAGAAAAAAAAAGCCCTATCATTTTCTTGGTTTGCAGTGGCTTGTGTAGTGTGTGCCTTT
>JAOZQN010000370.1 GCA_029932195.1 Bacteroidales bacterium
TAAGTAAAAAAAATGGGGAATTAAATTTGGAAGTTTAAAATGAGAATTACTGACAAAATACCAAGGCACAATAAATATTGCTGGAGACTTTACTAACAACGGAACAACTTGGACAGTAAATACAACAGATGGAACACCTGACAATATTCTTCATTTCAATGGAACAACATTACAAACTATTTCTGGAACAACCCCTGCATACAGTTTAGCAGGTGCTGGTTTTGATAAGAACTTTGAAGTTAGCAACACTACTGGAGTTGTTCTTGCTGTTGATATGAAAATGAATAATGATTTGGATATTAATGCCTCTGGTATTTTTACTGTAAATTCAGATGTGCGTTTTACTGTTGATGACATTGTAAATGATGGAGGTTCAGCTGGTCTCGTTCTAAAATCAGATGTGAATGGAACAGCATCATTAATACAAACAACAGGAGCAGTAAATGCAACCGTAGAACGCTACATAACAGGAGACCAATGGCATTATATGTATCCTCCACTAAGCACAATTACCACAGCAACATACACAAATGAAGGAGCTCAAACAAATGATAATCTTTATTCTTATCTTGAACCAAATAAAGACTATTGGAAACCTACATACATATATGAAACTACTGGTTGGACTTCCGAAGTTGCAAACACTAATTTAAGAACAGACAAAGGTTATATTTATAATCGTTATGGCTATCCAACAAGAACTGTTTCGCAAACAGGGGGTAATTTATTTGTAGGACAAAAACAATTTTCTATAACTTATACCACAAACGGCGGAACAATAGATGCAACTTGTGTGCAAGGTTGGAACAATTACGACGGTTGGAATCTTGTAGGAAATCCATACGCTTCGGCAATTAATTGGGAAGAAGTAGATAAAACAAATATTGAAAACGTGGTATATTGCTACGATGACACACAAGATAAATACGCATATTACGGCACAGATATTTATTCAGGAAGTGGACTTACTGTAAACAGTGGTTCGCAGTATATTCCTTCTGGACAAGCATTTATGGTGAAGAAAGCAGCTGTTGGAACAGATAATTTTACATTACAAAGTGATGACAGAGAACACAATGCACAAGGATTCTGGAAAGGTGGAGAGAAAGATATTATTCCGAATCTAATTCGTTTAAATATTGAAAAAGATGGTTATACAGATGAAACTATTATTAGAACATTACCAATAGAATCAGAAGTAACAACAAATCACGATGGACAATTTGATGCTTACAAAATGTTTGCATGGGACAACTATAAACCACAACTTTATTCACGAAATCACGAAAAAACTAATTATTTTGCAATAAATAGTTTACCAGAAATAACAACTATTACTTCTGTCCTGCTTGGTTTATATGTTGGAGTAGCTGGTGAATACACCATCAATTTAACCGAAAATAATTTTGAAAACACTCACGTTTGGTTAGAAGACAAATTAGACAATTCGCTTACTAATTTTAATGAAACTACAACCTACGAATTTTCGCAAGGAGCAGAAAACAACGAAGACAGATTTATTCTCCATTTTGGATTAAATCATGCACCAAACACAATGGTAAGTCTCTCGAATCAAACTATTTATGTAGATACAGACTTTTATTTTGAACTACCACTCAATACTTTTTACGATGTTGATGAGTTTGACGAAATAGCAATTAGCACAAATAATTTACCCGAATGGCTTACATTTGAAAATGGAAACTTGCAAGGAACGGCAGACGCAGTTGGACAATATCAAATCAACTTTGTTGCAACCGACATCTTTGGCGAGCAAGCACAAAACGGATTTATTATTAATGTTATTAAAAATGAAACTGATATTATTGATTTAGAGAATAATATTTCATTATATCCAAATCCTACAACAGGAATAATTACAGTTCAATTTACAAATGTAATAGATGGAAATCTATCCGTAGTAAATATTGCAGGTCAAGTTATGACAGAAATGAACATCAATAATAAAACAGTAGAATTAAATTTGAGCAAATTTGCAAAAGGAGTTTATTTTATAAATATAGAATCTGAAACACAAATTTACAGAGAGAAAATAATTATAGAATAAAAATTAAGTATTTATAATTTATGTAACACACTTTCCAACGTGGTTTTTCACCACTTGGAAACGTGTGTCTCTAACGAAATGTAGAAATTTGTAATACCGATTATAATTCCACACAGTCACAACTTTTACAAAGTTTTGGAACTTTGTAAAAGTTGTTTTTTTCGTGTGTTTTTGCTATTAAAATAATTTAATCTAACAAAAATTGTTCATAATTTGAGGGATTAATAATACTGTATTCATGTTGTGGATACGTATTTGAAAATGTTTTAGATAATTTTGGAGACTTTTTTATGTTCCATTTCATTTCGTAGGCATATAATTTTCCATCTCGCTCTTCTATATAATCAATTTCTTGCTGGTCTTGTGTTCGCCAAAAATACGAATTTGTCCACACCTTATTATAATGCAAATATTTTATGCGTTCACTTATTAAAAAATTTTCCCATAATGCACCCTTGTCGTTACGCATTTCGGGTAAGTTAAAATTTGCAATAAGTGCATTTCTTATTCCGTTGTCATAAAAATATATTTTTCGTCCACGTTTTAGCTCCTTTCGGTGATTTCTACTAAAAGCCGGCAATCTAAAAATTATAAAAGTTTGTTCCAAAAGTTGAATATACTTCTCAACAGTCTGATTATCAATCGCCAATTCTTTTGATAAATTATTATAAGAAATTTCCGAACCTAATTGATATGCAAGTGCTTGTAATAATTTTATTAATTTTTCTGGTTTTTTAATACGTTCCCACATCAAAATATCTTTGTATAAATAGCTATCAGATAATTGTTTGAGTATTTCTTTTTCATTTCCTTGACTGGATACAACTTCTGGATAATAACCATAAATTAGTCTGTGAGGCATTAAACGATTTTCTTTCATAAAACCATGATGTTCAACCATTTCTGCAAAAGAAAGAGGAAATAATTTATACTCCCATTTTCGTCCTGTTAGAGGTTCGTTTACACTGTTGGCAAGCTCAAAAGCCGACGAACCTGTGGCAATAAGCTGAATTTCTGGCATTTGGTCTGTTATCAATTTTAATTTTAAACCAACATTTTTTATTCGTTGGGCTTCGTCAATAATAATAATATTATTTTTGCCAAAATACGCCTTCAATCTTGTGGCAGAGCTGTTTTCAAATAAAGTAATAATATCTGTTTCGTCTGCATTTAACCACAAAGTATTTTTGTTTTCCGAACTATTCTTGTAAAAAACTTTTTTTAACAGAGTAGTTTTTCCTGTTTGCCTTGCTCCCAGTATTATTATTGCTTTATTTTTAAAAAGCTTGTTTTTAAGTTCTTTTTCTAATATACGTGTTATCATTATCCAGGGTTTTTACGATTGTAATCGCAAATATAACGTTTTTTTTGCGATTACAATCAAGAAAAACATGTTTTTTTATTTTTATAAAGTTGTAACTCCGATTATTTTTCGTTAAGACATACAGACAAACACGTTTCCAAGTGGCAAAAAAGCCACGTTGGAAAGTGTGTGGGTGCAAATAATTTTACGTAACACACTTTCCAACGTGGCTTTTTTGCCACTTGGAAACGTGTTTGTCGCCAACGAAACGTAGAAAGTTGTAATTTGCAATATGTTTGTTGTAAACTACAGACTCTCGCTTGCATATATGCAACCACTTTTAGATATATCCTCAATTCTCCGAAACTATACCAGATATATATGCTAAAAACTGTAGCATATATGCAAAAAAACTACAGAAAAAAAACCTATAAAAACAACATGTATTTATAGGCGTAGTAAAAGGTAAAAAGGTAAGAAACAAAAATTTTACTTCCTGGATAGGCGAAATCCAATGTCGAAGTCTTTTTCAGATGGTAAACGGTTGGAACGATTAGTTATACGGCTGATATATGCCCAGTTATCCCAGCTACCACTACGAATAACACGGTCTGAATTTTTGTTAGACTCCCATGCAAAGCTATTGTTTGGAGCTAATTTGTAATTTTTGTGCCAATTATCTTGACACCACTCCCACACATTGCCGCTCATGTCGTAAATACCGAGTTTATTTGGCTTTTTTTGCCCTACTGGATGGGTTTCATTTGAATTTTCATCATACCAAGCAAACTTTGATATATTGTTACTTCCTGCATACATATATTCTTTGCTTTTATTTCCACCTCCTGCTGCAAATTCCCATTCTGCTTCGGAAGGTAAACAATAATTTTTGCCTGTTTTGGCATTTAGTTTTTTTATAAATTCTTGTGCGTCATTCCAACTTACACTTTCAACAGGACAATCATCACAATTTTTATTATGGCTTGGGGTGTTACCCATTATCTCTTTCCATAGTTTTTGTGTTACCTCGTATTTGCCAATATAAAAATCAGAAACTGTTACATAGTGTATAGGCTTTTCACTTTCATATCCTATCTTACTTCCCATTTTTAAAGTTCCCCCTTTATTGCTATCATTTCAAATTCACTATCTAATATTTTTTCTGTGTAGTTCGCAAAAGCTATTTCTTTTTTGTTTTTAATTTTTACAAAACTTTCCTTTATTGGTTCTGCTATTATTATCTCAATATCTTTTGTATTTATTTTCCAAGGTTGCCAAAAAATGAGAATAAGAATAAGTAGAATAATTGGAGCAATAATAGTATAGTTCTTTTTTAATTTTTGTTTTACAACAGTATTTACGTTTTTTGTTAATATTTGGTTTTCTTTTAATAAAACACCATTTTTATTTTTAAGTGTTTGCAAATTCGTTTGTAGTTTTTGTATCTCATTTTTGTATTTCTTATTTTCTATTTTCAATCTTTTAATATCAGTTTTATTCTTTATAATCTCTTGCTCCAAATTGTTTTTTTGTTTTACAAGTAGTTCGTAATCTCCTTTATTTTCATGAAAATTGTTTTTTATATATTTTAATTCAGTCTCTTTTTCCTTTAATGTCTTTTCTATATTTTGTAATTCTTGTTGTAACTTTATTTTTTCAATCTCAAATCTATCAGTATTTGTTTTATTTTCTTGCTTTAAGCTATCAATATAACTTATTTTTGAAGCCAATTTATTTTTTGCTTCTTGCAGTTCTATTTCTATTTTATCTTTTTCGTTTTTTAATTTATTATTATTTTCTTTTGTATTTGTTCCTATTTGGTTTATTTTAAATTCTTTATCTGCAATTTTTTTGTTTAAAATATTAATTTTATTTTTTTGCGTTGTAGTATTTTCTTCTTCTCGTTTTATTAGCTCTTTTAGTTCTTTTTGTTCTTCTTTAAGTATTATAATTTTTTTGCTATATTCATTTTTATATAATTGTTCGAAAAAAGGTTTGTATTTAGGTCTGTATTTGCAAACTTTTAAGTTTTTATTTATTTCTGTAATTATATTATTCTTATTTTTTAAAGTTTCTGCAATTTTAAGAGCTTTTTCTAATAAAAGTTCTGCAAATTTATACTCTTCATTAGCAATAAATTCATCTGCTTTATTTGTGTATTCTTCTATTTCTTTAAGTTTTTCCTTGTCTTCATCAAAACTTCTATTTTGTGCAAACAACATTTCTCCTGCATTCAAAAAATTAGAAGCCTGTGGTTTAGGTAATTTTTTTCTATTTAAACTATTTTCTACTTGTTTAAAAACATCTTTTGTGCTAAGTTCTTTTGTTTTACTATTTATTCCGTTTTCTAGCACATTAATAAATTCGCCTGTGAAATATGTTGGTTCATCAGTTTTATCTTCGGGAAATAAGGCAGGGTTATCTTTTGAGGCAGAGGTCATTACAAAACTACCTTCAAATTTATTAATTTCGGCTTTTATTTGTGCATTGGCATCTCCCATTGCTCCTGCAAGGTGTATTTCGCCACTGTAACAGGCATCAAGAATAATTATTTTTCGTTTGGAATTAGAATTTCTTATACGTTCTACAAATTCTTCTATTTTTATTGCTTCTTGTGTAATTTTTTTTGTATTTGTATAACGAGTTGTCAAAAACAAACCATATTTGCCTCCCGAGTCTTCCATGTATCCATGCCCCGAGTAATACACAAAAAGATTTTTATTAGAATTTTTTGTCGCTTCTTCAATATTATAAAGTTTTTCTATAATTTTAGATTTGGTCTCGTTTAAAGAGACAACAATATTCTCTTCGGGAATGCCCACAATATTAGTATCCATCAAAACTTTTTTCAGTTTTTGGATATTTACTTCAATATTTGGGATAGGTTTCAAATTTCCTGATTATAACGTATTTTGTTGAAAAATATAAATATTCTGTATTGATG
>JAOZQN010000909.1 GCA_029932195.1 Bacteroidales bacterium
CCGTGTGGGTGAGAAAAAACCTTGGTGAAAAATTCAAATTAGAATATAGAATTGTCCGACCAGATGGTAAAATAATTTGGGTAAATACACAAGGCAAAGCAAATAAGGATAAAAAAGGAAATATTATTGCATTTGGAACAATCGAAGATATTACAGAACAAAAAAAGATGGAGCAATCTGTAATAGAGAGTGAACGAAAATATAGAACACTTTTTGAAGCAACACCAGATCCAATATTAATTCACAAAAAAGGAATTATTCAAAAAGCAAATAAAGCTTGCTTAGATTTTATTGGAACAGAAAACATTGAAGATATAATAAATATTTCTGTTACAAATTTCATCACAAAATATACGCAAGAAAATGTTATTAAAAGAATAAAAAAAATAGAAGGCAGTAAAATAACTAAGTTTAGAGAAGAGAAATTTATTACTCTTTCTGGCGAAATAAAGGATATTGAAATTGTTGCTGTTCCAATTATATACGAAAGCGAAAAAGCTATCCAGGTAATATTTAGAGATATAACAGAACAGAAAAAAGCACTTACCAAACTACAAAAAAGCGAGCAAAAACTATTCCAATTAAATGCAACAAAAGATAAATTTTTCTCAATAATAGCACACGACCTTCGTAATCCATTTAATCAACTTCTTGGGCTAACAGATTTAATATTAGAAAATTACAACGACTATTCATTCTCCGAATTGAAAGAATATATTGGGTTACTTAATAAATCGGCAAAAAATGGTTATAACTTATTAGAAAACCTATTAGAATGGGCTCGTTCTCAATCTGGACGTAAAGAGATTAATCCTTTTAGTTTTGCTATTGCTCAAATATCTAATAAAGTTGTAGAATTAATGCGAGTAAATGCCAACAATAAAAATATTGAAATAATTTCAAAAATAGATAGAGATATAAAAGTTTTTGCTGATGTAAATGTAGTAAATACTATTTTTATCAACATTATTTCTAATGCAATAAAGTTTACAAAAAAAGGAGGAAAAATAATAATTGATGCAATAAATAAAAATAATAACGTTATAATTTCAGTAAAAGACAGCGGAGTTGGAATTTCGGAAGAAAATATTAATAAATTATTTAAAATAGATATTCACCATTCTACAAAAGGAACTAACAACGAGGCAGGCACAGGCTTAGGACTAATTTTATGCTACGAATTTATTAACCTAAGCAAAGGTGAAATTTGGGTAGAAAGTAAAAAAGATATTGGTAGCACCTTTTATTTTTCTCTTCCAAACAAAGAATAAATGAATATATTGAAAATTTAGTCTATGATTTACAAGAACTTGTCAAATTTTTCAGCAACTTGCTGATTATTAATAGAACACAATATTTAATAGTATGGATATGATAATTTTACACATTCTACAGCTACCTTATGACTATAACCCTGTTAATGCCTTTTTTGGATTTCTTTTATTAATTATTACAATAATTCTAGTTATAAAATCATTAAAAAGTAATGCACAGAGTGTAAGCACTCGGTCTTGTGCGTCTTGTGGGATTGAAAAAACTGTTTTATTTTTGT
>JAOZQN010000371.1 GCA_029932195.1 Bacteroidales bacterium
TAAGAATAAAAGATATTACAAATCTGAAAGTAATAAATAAATTTTTAGGATATAGCGAAAAAGAAGGACGAAAGGCAAAACAAAGTTTAGAAAAAATAGAAAAGATTAAAGCAGGTGTAATTTCAAATATCAAAGAATTTGAAAAGGCAGAAATTTTTGAACTAAAACAATTCTCAAACAAATAGAAAGTAGAGTATTTTTACACGGTTTACAGTTGAGTATTGTTAAAAAAGACGGCGTTTTTCACGGGTGTCAATTTCAAGGCTTTTTTGTAATTTTAGAATTGAAGTTTACCTTTGTAAATGAGCATTTTAAAATTTCAAAAGTAACGCCGAAATTGGCACTCGTGAAAAACGCCAAAAAGACGTTACATGCAACGTCTCTACTGTATATTAAAATATTATTCCATCACAATATTTGACTGTAAACCAATTCTTTATTTGTTTATTTATTCTTTTGGAATAAATAAATCTTATTTTAACCTATTAACTGTAAAAAACATGAAGACAAATAAAAAAAAAGTAAATTTATTTATAGCACTATTATTTTCCATATTAATTTTTGCTTGCTCAAACGATGCCAAACAAAGTAATGAAATGACTTTTAATGATGCTGGCACAAGTTACGAACCAACAGAGGAAACTGATGCGTATTACGAAAATGATGATTTATTACAATCCACAATTACAAATAAAAACCAGAAACTAAAGAAAAAAGAACCTAAGATTCCTACTGAAAAAGAAGATGATGTAATAAAAAATATTGAGCAAAAATTAATAAAAACAGCTAATATTGAATGTGAACTTGAAAATTATGAAAAATCAAAAGCACAAATTAATTACGAAATAAAAAAATGGGGAGGCTATATTTCTGACGAAAAAGAATATAATAATGATTGGCAAAAATCTAATAATCTGCAAATTAGAGTTCCCGTAGAAAAATTTGATAGCCTTGTGGCAAATTTAATTAAAGGAGATAAGATTGTAAAATCAAAACAAATTTCGGTGCAAGATGTTACTGCTCAATACGTGGACGTTTATTCTCGCCTCCGAAATAAGAAAAAAGAAGAGGAACAATATTTAGAAATTTTAAAAAAAGCATACACAATTAGAGATATTTTGGAAGTAAATAACTATATTTATGCCATAAGAGAAGAGATTGAAGCAGGTGAAGGAACTCTAAAATATCTTGATGACCAAGCATCTTTTAGCACAATCTATCTTAATATTTATCAAAACTTTGAAGTGAAAAATGATAGAGATTTTGGCTTTTTTGGGAAGATTTTAAAAGGATTAGAAACCGGTTGGTATGGAATTCTTGCATTCTTAATCGGACTAACTTATATTTGGCCTATATTATTAATTGTAAGTATAATAGCATTTATTATTTATAGAAAAGTAAAAAAAAAATATAACATGTAAAGTTAGACTAAAATAATATTCTTATTAAATTATTAGTTGTCAGGCGACAACTAAGGAGTTGAGATTTTTGGAATCTGAATAAAAAACTTTTTCCTGTTTTTAGACGTTCCCAAATCCTAATTTTTAATTTGCCAAAGGCAAACTAAAAATTAGGACTTGGCAAGTCGGACATGGACAGCGAAAGACATTATCAAGACAACACATTGCTACTAAGTGCTTCTGGCACGTTAGCAAGTGTTGAAAGAAAAACTGTCCAGCTTTACGTTGGTAGCCATAACTTTCAACTTGAGACCTTTCAACTTGACAACTTGATAACTTTTAACTATTTAGTCTCTTAATTCTGAAATAGTTGTTGTTTTTGGCATAATATTATTCAAAACTTCATAATTTCAAAACTTCAAAACTTTTCCAGCTTGTCTGGGTTAGGCAGTAGCAATTAAAAACTCAACATTAAAAACTAAGCACTCAGTATGACAGATATAACTCAATTTGACGAAATAAGACCTTACACAAATAACGAATTTAAAGACGTTATTGTAAATATTGTAAAAGAACGGGGATTTATTCGTTTTTTGAAATCTTTTTATCCAGAAATTCCTACACGTTCTATAATCAACAAGCTTTTGGGACTGGAAACAACAGCTGATTTTCAAAAACTTATTTTGGAAAGAATGGTAGATAAGATAGTAAAAACAAGCACAACTTCTTTTACCTACGAAGGTTTTGAACATATAAAAAAAGATGAGAATTATTTATTTATTACAAACCATAGAGATATTATTCTGGACTCTGTTTTGTTAAATAAAATAATGATGTTGGAAGACAGAGATACAATAGAAGTTGCTATGGGAAGTAACTTGCTAATTTTAAAATGGATAGAAGATTTAGTTAAACTAAGCAAAACCTTTATCGTAAAGAGAGATATTCCTCGTAAAGATTTTTATCACTATTCAGAACTATTATCAAAATATATAAGATATACGCTTACGGAGAAAAAACAATCCGTTTGGATTGCACAGCGTGAAGGACGAACAAAAAATGGAGATGATAAAACACAAATTAGCCTTCTAAAGATGCTGAATATCAGTGGAAAAAACGATTTTATTAATGATTTTAAACAATTAAAAATTGTTCCTGTTGCTATATCTTATGAATATGAACCTTGTGATATAGAGAAAGTTAGAGAACTTTATAATAAAAAACAGGATAGAAACTTCAAAAAAACACAAATAGATGACCTAACAAGTATGGGGAAAGGTATAGAAAAACAAAAAGGTGCTGTGCATTACAGCTTTGCAAAACCCTTAGACCTAGAATTAGACATCTTAAATGATTTAAAGAGGCGTAATGATAAGTTGAAAAAACTTGCAGAAATTATTGACACAAAAATATATCAGATGTATAAATTGCAAGCCAACAATTATATTGCTGCCAATGAATTACTTGAAACAGACAAATATAACAAAGGGTTTTCCAACCAGCAAAAACAAAATTTTGATAACTACTTAGAGGAATGCTTATCTAATATTGATGGTGAAAAAACAGAATTAAAAAAAATGTTCTTAGAAATTTACGGAAACCCCGTTAAAAACAGTGAACAATGAACAGTTATCAGTTATCAGTTATCAGTTATCAGTTCAGTAAACAGTTAGTAGTTTGATAATACCATGCCTGTTTACTTATAATTGTTAACTGCTAACTGCTAACTGCTAACTGCTAACTGCTAACTGTTTACTGTTTACTGCTAACTGCTAACTGTTTACTGCTAACTGTTTACTGCTAACTGTTTACTGCTAACTGTTTACTGATAACTGATAACTGATAACTGCTAACTGATAACTGAAATGCGTTTACATTCTAAAGATTTAGTAAAAAAATACGGCAAACGAACTGTTGTAAAAGGTGTTAGCCTTGAGGTAAAACAAGGTGAAATTGTAGGTTTGCTTGGTCCTAATGGAGCAGGAAAAACTACAAATTTTTATATGATTGTAGGATTAATAAAACCTTATTCAGGAAACATATATCTTGACGATGAGGAGATTACAAAACTTGCAATGTATAAAAGAGCACAAAAAGGAATAGGATACTTACCACAAGAAGCCTCCGTTTTCCGAAAATTAAGTGTAGAAAATAATCTAAAAGCTGTTTTGGAAATGACCAATTTTCCCAAAGCAGAGCAGAGAGATATATTAGAGAACTTGTTAAAAGAATTTGGTTTACAACATATTAGAAAAAGTCTGGGGATACAATTATCGGGAGGCGAACGACGACGAACAGAAATTGCTCGTGCATTGGCAATTAAACCAAAATTTATTTTATTAGACGAACCATTCGCTGGTGTTGATCCAATTGCAGTTGAAGATATTCAAGAAATTGTAGCAAAATTGAAAGAAAAAAATATCGGTATATTAATAACCGACCATAATGTTCACGAAACTCTTACCATAACCGACAGAGCATATTTGCTTTACGACGGCTCAATACTAAAAAGCGGGACAGCAGAAGTCCTCGCTGCCGACCCAGAAGTCCGCCGAAAATATCTCGGAATGAACTTTGAACTACGAAAATAAATCTTTACAGTGAACAGTTATCAGTAAACAGTTAGCAGTTATCAGTGAACAGTTATCAGTAAACAATTAGCAATTAGCAATTTGGCAATGCCATGTTTATTTATTATTCACTGATAACTGTTTACTGCTAACTGTTTACTGATGTTTTTTGTTAAATTCTTTTAATCTATATTCTAAAGCTTCGTATTGACTTGGTTGAATTTGCGAAACGCAAGCACGCAAGCCTTCTAAACGTTCACTTCCAGTTATTTTTAGCGAAATTGCACTAATTCCATAATAGAGTAATTTTTCTATAAGTTCGTCGCCAGTCATACCTGGATAGCTAAATGTGAAATAAAAACCATCGGCAATTGGCTCGTCTTCATCTTTATCGTAAACAAATTTGAAGCCGTTATCTAAGAACATTTTTTTCATAACTTTGGCTTTTTTTCCGTATTCAGAAACATTTTTTACAAAATTATATTCACCATCGTTTGCGGCTTTTAGCATTGCTGTCCAACCGTATTGTGTAGAATGACTTACTCCTGCCGAAAGTGGATACAATGCACCATAAATAAAAGAATATCCTAATTCTTCATTAGGATAATAACGTTTTAAATCGGGATATTTTCTGTGGAAAATTTTAGGTGAAACTACAACTGTTCCTATTCGTTGTCCAGCATAGCTAAATGCCTTTGATGCAGATATTAAGAGAGTCCAATTATCTGTATATTTTGCAACAGTTGGCTGAAATGGGGCTTCTCCTGGAACAGAAATATCTTTACGAAAATCCATACCAAAATAAGCAAGATCTTCTATCACTATTACATCATATTTTGTTGCCAATTCGCCAATAATTTGCAATTCTTTTTCGGTAAAACAAATCCACGAAGGATTGTTAGGATTAGAATATACAAGCGATGCAAACCTACCCGTTTTAAGGTAACTTTCTAATTTGTCTTGCAATTTATCTCCTCTAAAATTGTAAACATCAAATGTTTCGTATGTGTGCCCAAGCACTCTACATTGTTGTTTCTGAACAGGAAATCCTGGGTCTATAAACAACGAACCCTCTTTATTTTTATTTGTTCTGTTTAATAGCATAAAAAGTGCCATTGCACCTTGCATTGCTCCAACAGTTGGCAAACAATACTTTGACTCTACTTCTATGTCTAGAAATAATTTCACAAATCTGCTTATTTCTGTTTTCAACTGAGGTAATCCCTCTAAATTAGCATATTTTGAGGCTACACCAGACCGCAAAGCTTTTATTTCGGCTTCAATTCCTACTTCTGGTGGCGGAAGTCCAGGAACTCCCATTTCCATACGAATATATTTATCACCTGTTTTCTCTTCAATTTGGCTAACCAATTTCACAAGCTCTCTTATTGAGGCATCGCCAATATTTTCTAACCCACTTTCTTTTATTTTTTCGGAAACAATACTATAATCTATTGGTGTGTTCATTAGGTTTAAGATTTAAAAAATTAAAATTTTGGGCGTTTTTCACAAGTGCCTACGGCATATTACTTTTGAAATTTTAAAATACTTATTTACAGATGTAAACTTCAATTCTGAAATTTCAAAAATGTCTTGAACTTGACACTCGTGAAAACGCCAAATTTTGAAACCACTAAATTATAAAAAAAGTTATTAAACAAAAAAAATATTTAATTTTTGACTACAAATAAGTGAATAAACAAGCTTCTTTTTGTATATCTGAAAAAAATACATAAATTTGTGCTTTATAATTAGTGTGCATCCATAAAGTAAGAATTGTTAAATTGTTTTATTGCTAAATTGCTACTTTACAGATATAAAATTTTATTTATTTTTGATATTTTACGAAAAATTATGACTTTGTGGACGCACACTAATTAATTAAATTTTAAATGTTGAGTTTTTAATTGGCTATCACCTGATAAATGTAAAAAAGATGAAAACAAGGAATACTTTTTTAATAGTAGCTTTTGTTATTATTGGGAGTAATTTATTAACCTCCTGTAATTATATAAAAAATAGTGGTATGGAAAAAGAAAAAATACAAATAGGAATGTCTATTGATGATTTTGCAAAAAATTATCCAGAACGTTTGTCGGGTGAGCAAGAGCCTACAAAACAATATGGTTACAACGAAAATCTGCATGGACTTGATGGAGGTTGGGCTTACTATTTTGAAAATGGCATTTTAACTTGGTTTATGTGGGATTGTTATATTGAAGAAATAAATCAAGACAATTTTGACAAAAGTCTTTTAGTAACTCGCAACCTAAGGTGTTAATAATTTGGTGTTTTGCTAAAAAAAGTTCCCCCAGTTTTTGT
>JAOZQN010000028.1:0-11751 GCA_029932195.1 Bacteroidales bacterium
TGCTACATCAATACAGAATATTTATATTTTTCAACAAAATACGTTATAATCAGCATAAATTCAATCAGCGGAATAATTAAATTTACATCACCTGTTGCGGCTTTCCACTGATAATTAATTTTTATATTTGAATAATTTATCCCGAATTTAAAAAGTGAATTATCCAAAATGAGAGCCTTCTCTTTGCTGATATTTTTAGGTAACTGATACTTTTTCAGTTCGGCAATTTTTTCTGCTAAATTTTCTTTTTCATTTTCCGAAAATTGCTTTTTATCTGTAATAATTCTGAGTCTGTCTAAATTATAAATTCCGTTTTTCCAGCGTTTAAAATCGTAGGCTGAATCCCATTGCCTAAAATTTGAACTTAAATTTCCATTTTTATCTTCAATAATAATATTTTTATAAGGAAACCCTTTAATCGGATGAATTTCAGAAAAATACAGAATTATTTTATCACCTTTGGCAAGATTAAATAATTTAATTTCCTGTGTTCCAGTTTTTAATAATTCATGTATGTTGTTTGTAAGTTTTTCCATTATGGTTTAAAAATTATATTCCATCGGTGGTAGCTTAAATCTGATTTCTTGTTCAGCAGTAAACAATCCCGAATCTACAAATAAAGTATCTAAACGTGGCAAATCTTCCAAAAATTTTGGTATCACAGTGAAATTATTATTTCCGAAAAATAAAGTTTGAAGCTTTTTCAGATACGCCAAACTTTCCGGAACTTCTTCAAATAAATTATGATCTAAATGTAGCTGCTTAATATTTATCAAGTTTTTAAAACTTTTCGGCAGCGTGGAAAATTGATTATTTTTCAAAAGTAATTTTCTCAATTCTGTTAATTTTCCAAAATCTTCGGGAAGTTTAGAAATTTGATTTTCATATAAATACAAATTTTCTAATTCCGTGAAATTTAAGACAACCTTCGGAAATCTCGTAAAATTATTACCCGAGAAGTTAAAAAAAGTCAGATTTGTGAGGTTTCCAATTTCTTTTGGTAAAGATTTTAATTTATTTCCGCCCAAATTCAGCGTTTTTAAATTTGTAAGATGCCCAATTTCTTTCGGAATTTTGGTCAAATTATTATTCGATAAACCTAAACTTTTCAGATTTGTAAGGCAGCCAATCAGCGGAGAGATGGATTTCATTCCTTGATTAAAATATGTAATTTCGGTAGCCGCAAACAAATCACGAAGGTTATTAATTTTTGTTTTTATATCAACGAATACAACTGTTTTGTCAATCAGTTTTTTCCACGGTTTTGTAAGTTCTTCTTCCGAAATATTGTGTTTTTTTCCCAGATAAAGTGCATCGCTTATTCTGCCTTGGCAGATAATCTCCTGAATTTCATTAAAAATCCCGGTTTGGTTGTTTGATTTTAGATTAACATCAATCCATCTGACTGTAGATTTACTCACAGTTGTTTCTTGATGCCCGAGTTGGGTGTTTTGTTGAGTCTCACGTCTTAATTCAATCAGTAAATTAAAAATACTGAAACCCAAATCGGCATCATCGACAAAAGTATCCCAGTCGAAAGTTGGTGTAAACCAAGCAATTAAAGATTTTAAAACAGAGTCGTCATTCTCTTCAATTCTCTTTGCAGAATATCCCAGCTTGTCCTGAAAATCTTCAACACAAAAATAATGCTCTGATGAATTTTGCGGACAAGCCTCCAATTCGTCAAGTGCAAGATTCAGTTTTTTTATGAGTTCTTTGCGTGTTTTATTTTTCATCGTATTTTTTTGTTAATATGTTTTATCACAATAGTTTTGTCATTAGGGCACTCCTAAAAACCCCAAACTCTGCGTTATACAAAATTATTAAAACTCTCATTTACAGGAGTAAACTCAAACTTTAATAATTTTGAAAGCCTTGATTTTGTGGTTTTTAGGAATGCCCATTAAAAACCATATTCCTGCGGCGGACGTTTAAATCTGATCTCTTGTTCAGCAGTAAACACCCCCCTGTCCACATGTAACCTGTTTAAGCGTGACAAATCTTCTAAGAATTTTGGAATTTTTTTGATATTGTTGTGTCCTAAACGTAGAGATTTAAGTTTTTTCAGATATTTTAAACTTTCTGGAACAGAATCAAATAAATTATTTTCCAGATACAAATCATTTATGTTTATCAAATTTTTAAAACTGCTTGGCAGAACTGAAAACTTATTATTTTTCAGCATCAATTTTCTCAATTCTGTTAATTTTCCAAAATCTTCTGGCAGTTTCGAAATTTGATTTTCATATAAATATAAATGTTCTAATTCAGTAAAATTTATAATTTCTTGCGGAAATTTTGTAAAATTATTGTTTGAAAAGTTAAAATAAGTCAGATTTGTGAGATTTGCAATTTCTTTTGGTAAAGTTTTAAGTTTGTTTCCGCCCAAATCGAGCGATACTAAATTTGTGAGATTTCCTATTTCTTTTGGGAGTTTTGTCAATTTATTATTTGATAAACTAAGCTTTCTTAGATTTTTAAGACAACCTATCTTTGGCGAAATAAATTTCATGTCTCTATTAAAATATGTAATATCAGTTGCGGCGAACAAATCATGGAGATTGTGGATTTTTGTTTTAATGTCCACAAATACGACTGTATTTTTAATCAGGTTCTCCCAAGGTTTTGTCAGCTCTTTTTCCGAAATTTTATGTATTTTGGCAAGTTTAAAGGCAACGTTTAGCTTGCCTTCTTCAATAATTAGTTGAATTTCAGCAAAAATTTCTTTTTTTGTCAGCCCTTTCAATTCTACACCTAATCCTGAATCCATATTTTTTTTTGCGGGATTACCAGTTTTTTCAGAGTTCAACTGCTTCTGAAAATCAATAAGCAATTCATAAATTTCTTCTCTTAAATCGGAATCGCCTCTAAATTCGTCCCAATCAAAAGTGGGAGTAAACCACAGAATAAGCGAATTTAAAATTTGAAAGTTATTTTCGTTAAGTCTCCCAAGTCCGTATTGAAGCTTGCTATGAAAATCTTCTCCATTGTATCCTGGAAAATGAAAGGCTATGTTAATAGCTATTTCGAGCTTGGATATTAATTTTGTTTTTGTTTTTTCTATCATTTTTTTATGGGTTTAGAATTGTAAACATTCATGGGCACTCCTAAAAGCTCAAAAATCAAGGCTTTCAAAATTCTTAAAGTTTGAGTTTACTCCTGTAAATGAGTATTTTAATAATTTTGTATAACATGCCGTTAGGCACTTGGGGTTTATAGGAGTGTCCTCATAGGAGTATTCCATTTTTTAAAACCCGTATTCCTGCGGCGGAAGTTTAAATCTTTTTTTTTGTTTTTCCGTAAAACGTGTCGTATATACATATAATCTGTTCAAATTCGGCAAATATTCAAGAAATTCAGGAATCGTATTAATTTTATTATTATTTAAGTTCAAAGTTTGTATTTTTTTCAGATTTTTTAAAATCTCAGGAACTTCTTCAAATAAATTATTATTTAGTTCTAATTCTATTATTTTTGTCATTTTCTTTAAACTATCGGGTAACGACGAGAGATTATTTCCGGACAATAACAGCTTTGTTAATTTGGACAATTTTCCTAATTCTTCTGGTAGTTCCGACAGCTGATTTTTGCGAATACACAATTTCTCTAATCCTTTTAAGGATAATATTTCTTCCGGAAATTTTGTGAAATTATTTGATGAAAGTGTAAGTTCTGTCAAATTTTTGAGTAAGGAAATTTCTTTGGGCAAAGTTTTTAACTCGTTTCCACTTATATCAAGCGATTTTAAATTTTTTAAATTTACTATTTCTTTGGGTAACGTTTTTAGTTTATTGCGTTCTAAATTAAGTGATTCTAAATTTGTCAGATTTAGAATTTCTTTTGGTATTTTTGTCAAATTGCTGTTATGCAATTTAAGCTTCCTAAGGTTTTTAAGACAGTCTATTTTTGGCAAAATAAATTTCTTACCTCTGTTAAAATAAGTAATATCCGTTGAAGCAAATAAATCATGAAGGCTATTGATTTTCGTTCTCCTGTCCGTAAATGCAAGAGAATCTCTAATGAGGCTCACCCAAGGTTTTATCAGTTTTGTTTCCGAAATATCGTGCTTTTTGGCTAAGGCAAAGGCAGTGTCTATATTGCCTTGGCAAATAATTTCCTGAATCTCATTGAAAATACCTGTTTTGGTTTTTGATTTTATCAGATCACTGCCCCATTCTTCCAATGCTTTTTTCCGTTGCCTGAATTTCAAGTTTGTGTCAGTTTCTCGTTTTAAATCAATCAGAAGATTAAAAATTTCACTACCTAGTCTCTGGACGGAAATAGGTAATAAGCAATCATACAGTGTGTTATCTTGTTAAATTGGTTTGAATGTTTTGTATTTTACAAACTTATAGCATTGTCTGTTTTTTTTACACCGTGATTATCAGTGTTTTATCTTTTTTTGTTTTTAAACATTCAAATTGATTTAGCCTTGTATTTATTTGATATATAAATTGTTATCTATTTCCGTCCAGACACTACCTAAATCTGTATCGCCAACAAAATCGTCCCAGTCAAAAGTTGGTGTAAACCACGAAATTAAAGATGCCATAAAAGGATCGTCATTCTCTGAAATTAAAGGTGCCACAACAGAATTGTCCTTCTCTTCAATTCTCTTGACAGAATTTCCCAGTGCGTTCTGAAAATGTTCAACACAATAAAAATGTTCCGATGAGTTTTGCGGACAAGCCTCGACTTCGTCAAGTGCAAGTTTCAGTTTTTTGATGAGTTCTTTGCGTATATTATTTTTCATTTGCTTTCTTTTTAAAGGGCACTCCTATAAACCCAAAACTCTGCGTTATCCAAAATTATTAAAATACTCATTTACAGGAGTAAACTCAAACTGTAATAATTTTGAAAGCCTTGATTTTTGAGTTTTTAGGAGTGCCCTAAAATCCGTATTCCATGGGCGGAAGTTTAAATCTTTTTTCCTGTTTTTCGGTAAAAATACCGTAATCGGCATATAACCTGTCTAAATTTGGCAATTTTTCGAGAAATTCTGGAATTGTTTTGAATTTATTCCGTTGTAAATTCAAAATTTGCAACTTTTTCAGATATTTCAAACTCTCTGGAACAGATTCAAATAGGTTGTCATTGAAATTTAATGCTTTTATTTCAGTCAGATTTTTAAAATTTTCTGGCAGTTCGGATATTTCATTTTCAGAAAAAAATAAGCCTTCCAGTTTAGTTAAACTTGTAATTTCTTTTGGGAATTTTCTAAACTTATTTCTCGAAAGACTCAAAGAAGTCAGATTTTTCAGCAAGGCAATTTCTTTTGGCAAAATACTCAGCTTATTTTCGTCAAGCCCAAGTTTCCTCAAGTTTTTCAAATTCCCTATTTCAGGTGGTAAAATAGTCAGTTTATTTTTTTTGAGATTAAGCTCCTCCAGACCTGTGATACTTCCTATTTCTTTTGGAATTTCAGTCAGATTTTCGCTCGCTAAATCAAGCCTTTTAAGGTTTTTAAGACTGCCGATTTGCGGTAAAACAGAAGTAAAATCAGGAACACGAAAACTTATGGAGGTAGCATTAAATAATTCTCGAAGCGTTGTAATCCGCATCATATTTATGGAAACATATACACTGTTAATCAGTTCATTCCAAGGTTCGGCAAGTTCTTTTTCATAAATATTGTGTATTTTTCCGAGAGCGAATGCAATTTCCATCTTTCCTTCTTTAAGAATTGCCTGAATTTTTTCAAAAATTTCAGATTTTGTTTTTGATTTTAATCCAGCATTAATTTTTTCGGCTTCCGTTTGTTCATCATTTTTAAGTTTACGTCTTATTTTAATGAGTAAAGTAAAAATTTCGTTGCCTAAATTAGTATCACCCACAAAAGACTCCCATTTGGAGGCTGGTGTAAACCAAGAAATTAAAGCGTTTAAAATCAAGTTGTCATCGTTTTTTAATTTGTCGGGTGCATCTTTAAGTTTATCAAAAAACACACCTGCCGCATACTTATTTTTCGGTAAATTTTCAGGACTATTTTCCGTAATTTCAATGGCAATTTTGAGCTTTTTTATTAGCTCTGTTTTTATTTTTGGGATCATTAAATTATTTGTTTTTATTTTTCATAGAGCTGTCGCCCTATGCTTTTATGTTTTGAGCTTTTAGTCCTTATTCCTTTTTTGTTATTTCCTAGTTCTATACACACACCTAACCGAGTGCTTCTCGGATTTGAATGTTCTTGTGGATTTATTTATAGACGATTCATTTGTCCATGAGTAGAAATATGTTCCTTCTTCACATGATTTTGCCCAATAAGATGAAATTTTATCAATATTTACAAAATAATCATCATTTTCGCTTTCTGAATCTCCACCTGAGAGTGATCCGCCTGATGATGCAGCAAAGCCGTCAATATCACTTGTTGAGCGTAGGTTTTTACCAGCATTTTCCGTTCCGCCGTTTGCTTCTATCAGTTCGTTCCAATCGTCTTCTGTGGCAAGATGCCAGCCGTTCGGACAGGCATTTAGAGCCTCCTCGTAGGTATAAAGTTGTCCGTATTTTTTGCAATTCTCTGGTTTATTATGATAACAAACAGAATTTTCTGTTTTGAAGTTCAAATTTTTAACAAACCATTGATTTTTACCAAATTTCATGGTGTTGTATTGCTTTAAACCGTCTCTTAGGTCAATCTCAATAGTAATAGGGTAATCTTGTTCGTATTCGGGATCGATTTCTTTTTGAAAAACAAACTGCTCCCCACAATTTGAACAAAAATTTACAGTTTTATCAACTCTTAATCCGCAAGCATTGCAAATTGATTTAACATCTTTGTTTATTTGTTCTTCTCCTATTTCAGATTTATAATCTTTAAGCACTTTTTTACTTAATTCCAAAAATTGAGAAATTTTGAAAGTTCCAGGCTGTTCGTGAAATATATTGCCGTTTCCATCAATAAAAAGAATTGAGGGATAGGCTTTTAGTCTGTATCTTGAAACGAATTTCTTACCTTCATCTCCTTCTCTGTTTATTTGCACACAGATAAAGTTTTCGTTGAGAAATGTTATAAGTTCGTCATCATCAAAAGTATAGGGTCCGCACCAGCTTTCGTAAGCATCAAGCATAATAAGTTTGTTTTCGGTTTTTGCTTGCTTAATAATTTCGTCCCATAAATTGTTATTGTTATTTATTCCTTGCCCAAATACACTAGCATTC
This sequence comes from Bacteroidales bacterium, assembly GCA_029932195.1. Taxonomy (GTDB): domain Bacteria; phylum Bacteroidota; class Bacteroidia; order Bacteroidales; family JAOZQN01; genus JAOZQN01. Next base: position 7,162 of record JAOZQN010000028.1, read on the forward strand.
AGTAATAAGAATAAGGCAATAGAGAAAATTGATATTGTATTTTTCATAATTTCTTTTTTTTTTCTAAATTGAGCTATTATGTATGAAAAAGAGAATAGCACAATTTCGGTTAGATAAATAACTATTTTTATTTTATAATTTGAACCCAAAATGCTGGAAGTTCAATAGTTTTACCGTTATTATTTACACCTGTTATTTTGCTAAAATAAAATGACTTACCTTTGGAGCGTTTGGCAGCTTCTAAAAAAAACTCCGGAAATTCAGCTGAATTTGACACGTCTAACATTACTAATTCGTGAATATTCCATTCAACACTAAAACTTATAATTGTAACAGTCGTATCATTACAAACTAGTTTTGTGTTTTTAAGAAAATCAGCTATTAAGACTTTTTTTTCTGAAATTGGAGTTATGTCTCCATCAACAGTGAGTGTGTCTGAAATTATAATACCATCTGTTTTATTATTTTGCGAAAAAACTACCGGAGTCAAAAGAACAATTGCAATTATGGTTAAGATCTGTATTTTCATCTGTTTAAATTTTGAAATTTATTGGTGAGTACACTTGTCGGAGTGGACTCATTGGTTTCCTTTTTATCTAAGATGTAAATAAATAAAAAATTCCATAAATATATTTAAGTTTACTTACACTATCAGACAAGTTATAATAGTTCGTTAAGTTTCTATTTAAACACATGATTTTCAGTATTCTCCGTAGCGTAGGGTTTTAAACCCTACGCTACGGAGATAGGAAGAGGTTTTTATTCATATTTCCAAATTTTTAACACCTTAGGCGTTGCCCTAATGTTTTTAGGTGTTAGGCTTTCAATCCTTTTATTTGATAAAATATTCCAATCTTTTCATAATTTATAATTTATTATAATCTTTTAAAAGACTGATTTTAAAATTTCTGTTTTAAACAAATATATAAATGAGCTATATCAAAGAATTTATAATTTTGTTATAAATAAATTTTGTTTTGCAAAGTTATAAAAAAAAATATACTTTTATCATTTTAAATTTAAAAAAAATTGAAGTTTTTGTAGGCTACAAATTACATGTTTTCTAACTGTAAACTTGTTATTTACTTTACTGAAACTTGCAAAATGCAACACAACAAATTAAAATAAAGAAAATATGAATTTCGTATCATTAGATTTTGAGACAGCAAACAACAAGCGTTCAAGCGTCTGTGCAATAGGGCTTGTGGTTGTAGAAAATGGAAAAATAGTAGATAAAATGTATGAACTAATTAAGCCTTCGGAAATGGAGTTTAATTGGCGTAATATACAAGTGCATGGAATAAATCCCGAAGACGTAGAAGACAAGCAAGAGTTTGATTACCATTGGGATACAATCTATAATTACCTTAAAAAAGGACAACTTATTGCACATAATGCAGGTTTTGACGTAGGTGTATTGCGTGCCGTTCTTGGCGAATATAATATTCCAATTCCAGATTTAAAATACGCTTGTTCTGTGCAAATTTCTAAAAGAACCTGGGAGGGCTGGGGAAGTTATTCTTTGGACAATGTTGCACGAAATCTTGGTTTTTCGTTCAAACATCACCATGCCTTGGAAGATGCTGAAATGTGTGCAAACATAATGTTTGAAGCAGCAAAAGAATTAAATATTAACACAATAGAAGAATTAAATTCAAAATTAAATATTATACCAAAAAATTTAATCAAATAATTCTGCAACTGTTAATAAAATGTATTATCTTATTGTTAAAATATTGTTTTATTGCTATATTGTTTAGAAAATATCTGTCAATTCATAATAAAACAACATTTTAACTATTTAACAATTTGGCTACCCACGTAAGGTTTGACAGTTCTGATAATCAAGGCAACACGTTTCCAAGTGGCTACGCCACGTTGGAAAGTGTTGAATAAAAAAATTGTCCAACTTTAAGTGGGTAGCCAACAATTTAACAATAAGACAATCTAATAATTTTACCCCTTTTTATCATGAAAAAAAATATTCTTACATTTGTAATCATTTTATTTACAATCAGTCTATCGTTTTCTCAAGAGTATATTTTTAAGTTTACAATAAAAAATAAAAGTGAACTTAATAAATTAACAAATTTAATTTCCATAGATAATGTATCTGGAAATGAAGTTATTGCTTATGCAAATCAAAAAGAATTTGAGAATTTCAAAACTATGGGATACCAGGTTGAAATACTCCCCCACCCTGCGGCAAACAAATCACTCACAATGGCAACAACAGTGGCAGGAATGGCAAACTGGGATAAATACCCAACCCACGAAGTTTATGTGCAAATGATGAATAATTTAGCAACAGATTATCCAGATATTTGCAGATTAGAAACAATTGGAGTTTCGGAAGATGGCAGAGATGTTTTGGTGCTAAAAATAACCGACAATCCAGATGCAAACGAACCAGAACCAGAGTTTTTCTACACAGGACAAATGCACGGAGACGAAATTGTTACATACATAATGTTCTTACGACTTGCCGACTATATTTTGTCAAACTACGGAACAGATGACCGTATTACAGATTTAGTAAATAATGTAGAAATTTGGATAAATCCGCTTTCAAATCCAGATGGGACTTACAATGGAGGAAACAATACTGTAAGTGGTGCTACTCGCTCAAATTCAAACGGTGTAGATTTGAATAGAAATTTTCCAACTCCCAACTTGCCAAATCCTTCGGGAGTAAACGCCGCAGAAGTGCAAATGATGATGGATTTTGCTGATAATCATAATTTTGTGCTTTCGGCAAATTCGCATAGCGGAATAGAATTAATAAATTATCCTTGGGACACTTGGGAGTCAAATACTAATCCTCATGCAGACCATAATTGGCTTGAAGAAATTTCGCATCATTATGCAAATACAGTCCATGCAAATGCACCAGGTAGTTATCTTGAAAGTTTTGGAGGAGTTACTCATGGAGGAGACTGGTATATTGTTGATGGTAGCCGACAAGATTATATGTTGTATCACCAGAACTGCAGAGAAATAACTTTGGAACTTTCTGATAGCAAACTCCTTGACTGTGAAGATTTACCTACATATTTTAACTACAACCAAGACGCAATGATTGGATATATTGAAGAATGCCTCTATGGAATATATGGAACTGTTACAAGTTCAGGAGGAGAGCAAATACAAGCAACAATCTCAATAGACGGACACGATGCTGACAATTCAGAGGTAGTTTCAGAATTAGAAACTGGTAGTTATATAAGAATGATTGCTCCCGGAACTTATAACGTAATTTACTCTGCTTTTGGACATATATCTCAAACTCATTCTATTACAATTTCTGATTATTTTATTTCGGAAGAAAAAAATGTTGTGCTTTTGCAAGCAGGAGAAACAACATTATCTGGCACAGTAACAGAGCAACAAACTGGTCTTCCAATAGAAAATGTTCAAATTAGTTTCTTAGAAATGTCAATAGAAAATATTTATACCAACGAATCTGGAGAATATTCTATTAATATTCTTGAAGGTGATTACCAAATTCAAGCATACAAAACAGGTTATTCATCTCAAGTAGTTTCAGAAACAATTAATAATGAAAATAATGTAATTGATTTTCAGTTAAATATCTCAGATGCTGTAACTTTTGAAGGAACAATTCCATGTGAATTTAGTTTTTCGGGAGATACTGACTGGTTTCAGTCAAACGACGAAGCATTTGAAGGAACTTATAGCATAAAATCAGGAAGTATTACCCACGACCAAAACTCTACAATGACTTTGAATATCTCAACAGACGAGGGCTTTCTTAAATTTTATAAAAAAGTTTCGTGTGAAAACGCCCCTGACGACAATTATGATTATCTAAAATTTTCTATAGATGGTGAAGAGCAAAGCAGGTGGGACGGAGAAATTAACTGGTCGCAAGAGAGTTATGCAATAACGTCTGGTTCACATATTTTTAAATGGGAATACATAAAAGATGGTAACCAGTCAAATGGTTCTGATTGTGCGTGGATAGATAATGTTGAAATTCCAAACAGTATTTTCACAAGTTACATTGTTAGTTTTGAAATAAAAGATGGGAATAGCCTTATAGAAAATTCAAATATTACCTTAGAGGGGTATGGAAATCAATTTACAAATAATAGTGGGATAACTCAATTTATTGAAGTATGTCCTGCATCACTAGATTATACGATTGTAACAAGCAGATACGAAAACGTTTCTGGAAATATTGAAGTTGATGGTAACGAAACTGTAATTATAGATTATTCTGCATCGGACACACAGAGTATAAAGTTAAACCTTATAAAAATTTATCCCAATCCTTCTGATGGAGATTTTGTTGTAGATTTTTCTCACACTCTAAAAACAGGCGAAATAACAATATCTGATATTGCAGGAAGAGAAATCCTAAAACAGACCACAGATAAAGGCTTTGCAAATGTCAATTTAAAAGATAAAAAAGCAGGCGTTTATTTTATCAGAATTAATATTGATAACGAAATTTTTAACACAAAAATAATTTTACAATAAAAAAATTTGTATCTTTGTCTAAAATTTATAAGAAAATGGCAAACAATAAACATATCCGCTTCGACTGGGCAATAAAACGTCTTTTGA
>JAOZQN010000028.1:11851-23517 GCA_029932195.1 Bacteroidales bacterium
ATTATAATAATTATGTAAAAATACAACGAATAAAAATGGCAGAACTCGAAACTGCCCAATTAAAAGGGATAATGGTAGGGCAAGCAAAGGCGGAAAATAAATTAATGCCAATTATTGAACAACAAAATAAAAAATTAGAACAAAAAGAAAGAGAATTTATAACAATCGTGAAAAACATGAAAAAGAAAGGATATTCCAATCAAATTATTGCAGACATAACAAATAGAAATATTATCGAAATTAAAAATTTATAAAAATGAAATTTTTAGAACTTGCAAAAGAACGATATTCCTGTCGTTCGTATAAAAATAAGGAGGTAGAAGACGAAAAAATAATTAAAATATTAGAAGCAGGAAGAATTGCTCCATCTGCTGCAAACAGACAGCCATGGAAATTCGTGGTAACAAAAGATAAAGAAAATTTGGCAGAAATGCACAAAACTTACCATCGTGAATGGTTTAACGAATGCCCTGTTGTGCTAACAATTTGCGGAGAGCCAGAAACCGCTTGGACTCGCAAGCCCGACAACAAAAATCATACAGACATAGATGTTTCCATAGCCATTGACCACATGACTTTGCAAGCTACGGAACTCGGTTTGGCTACTTGCTGGATTTGTAATTTCTTTGTAGATGAAGTTAAAAAAACACTAAATCTACCAAAAGGAGTTGAACCAATAGCCTTATTATCACTTGGTTACCCTGATGACAAACTAAACATAGAACGCCATGAAAAACAAAGGAAAAATTTTAACGATATTGTAGTTTGGGAAAAATTTTAAAAATAAAACACACCAAAATTTCGTATTAAATTAAAGACTCTATTAAAAAGAATTTTTAATTTAATACAATTTTTTTATTTGATACAATACTCACAATAAAAGTAACGTTAATATTTATATTTCAATTTATGAATTATAATAAAACAATACTATATTTGCTTTTGTCATTAATTAAATACTTTCTTATTTTTAATCCTAAACAAAATTTAAAAATGAAAAAAATATTAATGTTTTTTTTGGTGTTACTCCCCTTTATCTCTGTTGCTCAACATTTAAACGTTATAGAAGTTGATACTTCAAACTATCCTATGATGTCTGCCAAGTTTATAGCATTGGACAAAAAACTTAATTTTGTTAATGATATAAAAAAAGAAGAGTGCAGTATTATAGAAAATGAAATTTCTCAAAAAATAATAAAGGTAGTAAATCAGGCAGGAGAACCTGAAATGCAATCAGTTGTTATTATTGTTGATGTTTCGGGGTCTATGGGTGGAACAAATTTGAACTTAGCCAAAGATGCTATAATTGAATTTATTAGTCTAACTCCTTTTTCGACCACCGAACTTGCTATAATTACTTTTAATAGTAATGTATTTGTAAATCAAGATTTTACAAGAAACAAAGGGAAGCTCATAAATGCTGTTCAAGGAATACAAGCAAGTGGAGGAACGGACTACAATATCGCCATGTTTGGTTCAAATAACAGTGCTTTAAATTTAACTCAAAAAAGAGCAGAAGCCGAACCTACAATTATTTTTCTTACAGATGGCTTGTCCTCAGCAAATTACCAAAACATTTCTGCATTAGCAAATTCGCAAAAAGCCAAAATTTACAGTATCACCCTAAATATGCCAATGCCACACGATTTGGCTGAAATAACAGCTCTCACAGATGCCGATTATTTTGAAAATATAAGCACAACAGAGGAGGCAAAATTAGCATACCTTTCTATCCTTAGTAAAACTTTTAATTTTTATAGCGAAATATTTTGGGAGTCAGAAAGATCTTGTGATGAGCTTATTGACTACACTTTTACTGCCCGTCAGAATTACAAATCAGAAGATTATTATCAAATATACCCTTCACTTACAAAAGGTATTTATTTTGAAAAACAGGTTGTTGCTTTTGACCCAAATATTTCACAAAACAAGATGGAAATAAAAATAGGAGCACACAATCCTGCAACAATTACAAATATAAATATAAAGGATACAAGTTCTTTTGATATAAAATATAATTTTAAACTTCCTATAAAAATTGTTCCAGGCAAATTACTTAAAGTAACTGTTATAAAAAAAGATGGGGCAAAACAGCAAAGCACAACCAATGTTTCTGTTGATACAGACGTATGTAAGCCAAAAAAATTCTATATTTTTAATGGAAATATAGCTAATTTTATTGTTCCTGGAAGTTTAATTGTGAGAAATCCAAATGGAGGAGAAGAATTCTATTCTGGAGAAATTACAAGTATAAAATGGATAAATAAAACTCCTAATAAGTTGGTAAACATATATGTTAGCTCCGATAATGGAAAGCATTATACTTGGATAAAAAGAACTTCCAGAACAAAATTAAGCTGGCTAATACCTGGAATGCCAAGTGATAGTTGCCTTATAAAAGTAGCCCTACAAAGTAGTCCTATTTTAATCAACCGAGTAATTGGTTCTACGAAACAAATAGCTATAACAGGCTCAGGTGAAGCATATTACAGCATAAAAGCTAAAAAAATAGAACTCCGTTCAAGTTCAACAGGGGCATTGTTAGACGAAGCGAGGATAAAAAGTAATAGCTATATCAAAAATTTTAAATTACTCCAAAACACCAATCAAATTGTAATAAACTCTGGCAATAAATTATTTATTTATGATAAGAATGCGAAAAGGAAGAAGTTAAGGAAATTAAAGCATAAAAAAGAAAAAATAGAAAATTATTATTTTTCTCCCAACGGAAATAAAATTATTGTTTTTTATAAAAAGAAAAATTCTTTCTACGAATTTGATGGAACTACAGGTAAAAAAAGAGCAAAACACAAGGTAGGTTATACGATAAAAAAAGCAAGTTATGGTTCTAATATTGCAAGTATTATTACAAAAGATAAACACTGGATAATCTGGGATTTAACTCAAAAAAAGGCTATTTTTGAAATGCAAACAAAAACAGGTTTTAGCCTCACAGACATTAGTTACAACGGGGATTATGCCGTAGTGCTTGATAATGAAGATAATTTGATTTATTGGTCGCAAGCCAAAGGAGATACTATTCTTAAAGTTCCAATGACAATGAAACCAACTGAAATAAAATTTAATCCAAAAAATAATTCCTTACTTTGTAACGAAAAAGAAAAAAATATAATTGTATATAATGGACCTAGTATTTTATTTAGCTATCAACCACCCAGAAAAGTGGACGTTTCTACAATTGGTTTTACTCCACTGGGAAATGAGTTATTTTACTCTGTATCAGAAGGAAGTGGTAGAGATAAAATATATTCAATCAAAAAATTTGACTTGTTTACACAAGTAATGACCGACTCAAAAAACGACATTTCATTTGACTCAGAAGTTACAAATATTTTGTTGAATAATACTGGAAATGTTGGAATTTTTAAGACCTCAAATTATTATGAAACTTGGCTATTGCCAAATGCAAAAAATGCGGCTAATGATGTATCTGACAATGTTTTTAGTATAGAAACTTTGGTGTCAGAGATAAAGGATACTATATTTATGCCAGATATTTTTACTGAGTCTAATTTTGCTTTTTTAGATACTTCTGTTTTCTACAATCCCAATGCACACTCTGCTATTATTGACAAAATTTATTTTGAAGGAAAACACCAACATAAATTTGGAATGGTTTCAGGAATTCCTCCTTTGGGTGTAAATGCAAAATCTCACAAGGGGGTAGAATTTTCATTCAAAGGAGCACACAGCACAGGATTTTTCACATCTAATATTAAGGCTATAAGTGGTTTAGATACATTAAATTCGGTAATAAAAATAAGAACAATAAAACCTCCTGTTAGATATATTACTAAAAAATTAAATCTTGGTTCAGTCAAAATAACAAAAAAGCTAAATAAATCAATAGAATTATTTGAAAATATCACCGACAGCACATTTGTAGTAGATAGCATTGTTAATTGGGGACCGGATAAAACTCAAATCAATATAACTAATAATCTGAAAAACAAAAAGATAGCTTCCGGAGAAAAAATAAAATTTGATTTTGAATTTCATGGCACAAATAGAGGAGCAACTAATGCTGTATTTTTTATTTATATTAATGGTATGCCTAAACCGCTGAAACTCATTACTTCTGGAACAGTTCTCGCTCCATATAAAATTACAATAAAATGTGAAGTAATCAATGAATTGGATAATTCGCCACTAAAAATTGAAGTCCTTTATTATAATTCTGAAAACAATAAATACATCAATAAATTTAATACAAATTCTCAAGGCGAGGCAAAATTAAAACTACCTAACGAACTCAGCTACAGATTTGATGTTAAAGGAACAACCTCTTCGGATTCTAAAATTGTAGATTTAACAAATGTTTTTTCTGACACAATAATTACAGTTAAATTACAAGTCATCAATTTTGAGGACGGTATGAAATATGCACTCAAAAATGGAAAATTTGCTGTAAAAAGTTCCACTTTAAATACCGAAACCAAGCAAGAATTAAACAAGCTCATTACTCTTATGAAACAGTCTCCTGAAATAAGCATTCAAATAGATGGACACACTGATAATGAAGGAACAACAGAAGTAAATACTAAATTATCGGAGCAAAGGGCTAAATCTGTGAAAAAATATTTGGTGAGCAAAGGAATTAGTGCAACACGAATAAATACAATTGGTTACGGAGCAACAAAACCACTAAACACAAATGATACAGAAGAAGGAAAAAGTGAGAACAGACGAATTGAAATCACAATAAATGTAAAAAAATGAGTAAATTATTAACAGTAGTATTGCCTTTTTTTAACGCTGAAAAAACTTTGAATAATGCAATAAAATCAGTTCTAAATCAATCGTTTACAGATTTTGATTTTGTGCTTGTAAATAATAATTCTACAGATAAAAGTGTAGAAATTGTTGAAAAATATATTTCACAAGACAAACGAATAATTCTATTGCATGAAAAAGAACAAGGAGTAACTTTTGCATCAAATAAAGGCATGCAATATGCTAAAACTGATTATATTGCACGAACAGATGCCGACGACATTTTACATAAAAACAAACTTGAAAAACAAATCATTTTTTTAGAAAATAACAATAATATTGATATTGTTGGCACTCGTGTAAATTATATTGGAGACACTGAAAATAAAGGTTTTAAAGCATTTGTAGATATTACAAATAAAATTACAACAAGCCAACAGATTGAATTAAACCGTTTTGTAGAATTGCAAGTAATAAATCCTACAATAATGTTTCGCAAAAGCGTTGCAGAAAAATATGGATACTACAAACACGGCGATTTCCCCGAAGATTACGAAATGTTTTTACGCTGGCTTGATAATGGTGTAAAGTTCTATAAATTAGAAGACTACCTACTTGACTGGCAAGATTCAGAAACTCGCCTCACTCGCACAGACGAAAGATACTCTTTTGACGCATTTTATCGCACAAAAGCACCATATTTGGCAAAATATTTATCAAAAAACAATAAATACCACCCTAAAGTAGCCGTTTGGGGAGCAGGCAGACTTTCCCGAAAAAGAGCAGAAATGTTACTGGATTATGGAATAGAAATAGACCTTTTCATAGATATTGACAGCAAAAAAATAAAACGCAATAACACAATCCATTACAGCAAGTTAGAAAAGTCTTTAAACCTATTTGTCCTATCGTATGTGAGCAACAGGGGGGCAAAAGAAAAAATTAAACAATTTCTCGAAGAGAAAGGATTTATCGAAGGCAAAGATTTTTTATTAATAGCATAGACAAGCTGGAAAAGTTTTGAAGTTTTGAATAATATTATGCAAAAAAAACAACGGTTTCAGGATTAAGAAACTAAAAATTCCTAAAATAATTCGACCTGTGTAATCAAAAAAAAATTGTAATTTTGAAGAAGAATTTTGATTGCACAGGTGGACGTTATTCAAAAACAAATAGAAAAAATATCGTATCCGCTCAAAAAAGCGGGTGAATTTTTATATTCTTGATATACAGACATCTAAAAGTTAGACAAATGTATAAAAATAGGTAAAAAAACAGAAAAAATTGCTTTTTCGGGCATTTTTTAACTAAAAAGAGCATTTATGTATAAAATAGCATTTGTAAGTTCCTTGTAGTCAGTTGACACGCTTTTTTGAGCGGATACAAAATATCATTGAATATTCAATTAAGTAAAATCGTATAATATTAGTATACTGACAATTATAAAATGATAAATCAATAACTAAGGAACGTAAATTAAATAACATATAACAGTTATGCTCGTTCATTTGTCCTTTAACTTTCTTAAAAAATCCTTAAATAGCTTGGCTATTCGCATATTTTTTAAGTCGTTAAAGAACAAAGCAACTTCGCCTAACTATTATAGCTTATTTAATTTTCGTTCCTAAACTGAACCAGTCCATTCATTCTTATCTTTAAAATTGTCTATTCTAATATTTTTATAATATATTCCATTTCTATGTTCAATATTTGGGCTATCTCTTCATTACTCTTATTTTGTAGAAATTTAAGAGTTACTATTGTTGAAGTTAGTTCTGCTTTTTGTTTTTCTTGTTCTGCTTTTTCTATTATTTTTTTACTGCGTTTTTTTTCTTTTTCAATTCCTTTTTCAATTCCTTTTTCAATACCCTCTTCAATTCCTGCTTTGTGTTCTAATATTAGAACTTCTTTTGATCCTTCGGCTTGTCTTATTTTTGTTAAAGTTGCGGTATCTATATTTTCGTCGTTAATTAACTCGGTTACTTTTTTTATTGCCTTATTATTAAAATTAAGTGTTAAGGATTGGTTGTTATAAATAGATTTTTGAAATAAATCTATCCAGTCTTGTATTTTATCTGGAAGTTGATTGTCTTTTTTGTATTTTTTACTTGTGTTAATAAATTTTATTTCGTGCTTATTTAATTTTATTAATTCTCCTTTTATGTTTCGGGGATTAAAATCTAAGACAAAATAATTGTCTAATATTGGCTCGCCTGTTAGTTTGTGAAACCGATAAGGGCGAGTGAGAACAATTATGCCAAGCACGGTTTTTTCAAATTTATAATTTTTATAACTCTCTTGTTGTTCTATCATTAAGTTCATAAAATAGTATAAAAAACGCTCAAAATTATGGTCATACTGGATTTTTTGAATTTCTATTACAAAACGGTGGTCGTCCGTTTCGGCATAAATATCAAGTGTTATATCTATTTTACTTACTTTGTTGTAGAACCGTTTTTCGGTTTCTATTTTACTCACGGATATTTTTACATCAAACAAATCTTCTACAAAACGTTCAAATACCAATTTATTGGTAAAAGCTCGTTTAAAAACTACTTCGTTATCTAAAGGTGCAAACATGGCTATCTTGTTTTAAGAATTTATGCAAAGATAGCTATTTTATTCTTATTTGTCAAGTTAATTTTCTTAATTGTATCTATAAAATGGTGTAACCTGCAAAAATTCGACCTGTGCAATCAAAAAAAAAATTGTAATTTTGAAGAAGAATATTCAATATTCAATACATTTTTACGATAGTAAAAACTTCAATATTCAATAAAAAAAACTTTGAATATATTGTTTTTTTACTTGAGTATTCATTATTGAATGTTGAATATTATTCTTCTTTTTTTTACAACAAGAATTTTGATTGCACAGGTCGAAATAATTTATAATTTTATACCAATAACAGTAATATCATCACGTTGTTCTTCGCTTCCTTGCCAATTATCAAGTTCGGTTTCGAGAATTTGTTTTTGCTCGCTTAATGATTTATTGGCAATATTATTTATTGTTTCTTCCAGTCTTGGTGAACCAATTTTTTGTCGTTCTTTATTATTTTGGTCTATATAACCGTCTGTTGTTAGATATAATAAATCGTTTTTTTGTAAAACTATTTCTTTATTTGAAAAATGCGATAAAGTATTTTTTCTTATTTTGCCACCTATTGTTTTTCTGTCTCCTTTTATTCGTGAAAGTTTATTTTTTTCTTTTTCAAAATAATATAGTGGACGTTTTGCTCCCGAGAATGTTATTTTAAATTGTTGATTATTTGCACTTTCAATACAGCACAGACAAACGTCCATTCCATCGGTATTTTGACCTGTTGCTTGTTTTAACGATTCATAAATTCCATTATGCAGTTCTAATAATATATCTGCTGGACTAATAATTTTGTCTTGGTTTACAATTTTGTTTAATAGTTGCATTCCTATCATGCTCATGAAAGCACCAGGAACCCCGTGTCCTGTGCAATCTACTGCGGCAATAAAATTCTTCTCCAAAAATTCGTCTTTTGCTGGCAGGTGTGTAAACCAGTAGAAATCTCCTGATACAATATCTTTAGGGCGAAACAAAATAAATAAATCCAATTGTTTTTTTATTCGTTCCTCAAAAGGCAATGTAGCTGTTTGTATCGTTTTAGCGTAGCGGACACTTGCGGTTATATGTTCGTTTTTATTTGTAATTTCATCATTAGCTTTTAGTAAACTATCGGCAGTAGCTTGAATTTCTTCGTTTTGTTGATTTAGTTCTTCGTTTTTTTCAAGAATTTCTTGTTTTTGCAATTGAACTTCTTCTGTCCTTTCCTCTACTTTTTGTTCCAAATTTTCATAAAGTAAAGCATTTTCTATTGAAATAGCTATTTGAGAAGAAAGTATATTTACTGTATCCAAACGTTGTTCTGTAAAAACACCAACACTGATATTGTTTTCTAAATATAGTATTGCTACAAGTTTATTTTTATGAATAATAGGCTGACAAAGAACCGATTTTATTTTATTATTTATAATATATTCATCTTTTTGGTAAGTAGAGTTATTTTCGGCATTGTCCAAAACCAATGCTTTACGTGTTCTTATAACATATTTTATTATGTTGATAGATAATCTTTTTGAGTTTTCAAAATTTTCGTTTTGCAAAACACGAATTGCATTTTTTTTATGATTATATTCGGCTTGAATATTGTATTTTTCATTGTCATTGGTTATAATTAATCCGGAGTCGGCACCAGCATTTTCAATTATTATTTGCATCATATTTTTGAGCAGTTTTTCTAATTGCACCTCTCCCGACAACGATTGTGACGCTTTTATTACACTACTCATGTCAAGCGATTTGCCTGTATCAAAAACAGTTGTATTGTTTCCTATCACAACTGTTTCGTTGGTTATAATTTCGTTTTTGTTTTCGTTTATTTTGTAATTATTAGTATAAATAAGTGTAGGGTGTTGTTGCTCTATATAATTACATACCGCCAAAGCTCCCCATTTTTTATAAACATTGTGTGCGTTTTGCATATAATATTCGGCAAGATGTGTTTTATTAATTTTTATATAAAAACGTGCTGCAAGTTGCCATGCCAAAGCTTCATCGTTATACATATTTTCTTGTTTTGCTCCAAAAATTGCTTTGTCAAAATATTCTTTGGCTTGCTCTGTTTTGCCTGTAGCTCGCATTAGTTCGGCTTGCATCAAATAGTATTTATGTTGATAGTTTGCAGGGCAGTGTTTTGCCCACAATTTCATTTGTTTGAGTTGTTTTTTTGCATTTTTCAAATATTTTTTATCTTTTTCTTCTGAATATAACATTGAAGAAACCAGCGAAATATAAAGAATAGTGTAAGCATAATAATATTGACCTTCAATAGATTTTTTATATTTTTCAATTTCTTGCAAATTATTTTTTGCATTTTCAATATTATTGTAAAAAACATTTAAACTTAATTTTAAATTAAATATATGGGATAAAATATTTAAACTACCAGTATCTAAGGCTTTTTGCAGTTCTTGTTTTTCGTCAAAATACTCTCCTGTAAGTGAAAAATTATTATTACGAGAAGTTAGATTTTGAAAATACTGAAAATATAAATAAGCAAGTTGTAAGCTATAAATACTATTTTTTTTCTTAAAAATACTTATATTAGAATTAATTATTTTTTGCTGCTGTATTATTGAGTTATTATAATATAAAGCACTATTATTAAGACAGTAATCTTGAAATTCAAAATCTCCCATTTCATAAGCTATTTGAGCAACCTGTTTTAAATTTTTGCAAATAGCTACTACTCTTTGTGTTCTAATATAACAGTATGAATTAACGACAAAAAGAACTCTTGTTTTATAATGCTCTGCATTTGTTTTTTGAAGTGTTTTTATTGCCAACTCTCCAAATTTAGTGCTGTTTTTAATATCATTCATTATTGCAAGTATAACGCTATAGCCAGAATAAGCGTAAGGCGAAATTACAGAATTACCATATTTTGCAGATATTTTTAAGAGTTTAAAAGTAAGAACGGCAAATAAATCGGGGGAAGCCATATATGCAGTTGTTATTATAGCTTCTATTATTTGTGAAATCGCTATTTTATTTTTGTTTGTCATCTTGGGTAGATTAATAATTTGTTCTACATCCTTGTTGCCAACCAAAACTTTTGTAGTAATAAATTCTTTTATTATAAGCAATTTGCTTGGTTGCTCAGGTAATGATGTGCCAAGCATTTTTATCATTTTTAAACCTATTTTAATTACTTTTTGGTATTCCATTTTTTCTCTATACAATTGAATTAATACAATTGTAATTTTTACCTCATCAAGTAATTCGCTTGTATTATTAAGAACGTGTTCAACTATTTTTTCTGTTTTTTCGTGTTTTTTAGATAAATAACTAAGATTAGCAATGTTTTCGTTTATTTCAAGCGTTAATTTATAATCTGTATTCCACGAATTTTTGTTTAACATTTTCTCGGCTGTTTCAAAATAAGTGAGAGCAACAGTGTAAGCGGCAGCACTTTCTGCTTTTTTACCTGCAATAATATTTAATTTTATAAACTGGCGTTTTTCGTCTTCGCTATTTATCAATTTCAAACCAAAATTTATTTGATTTACTATATCAAAAATTCTCTTTTTTAAGTTGTCGTTTATATTATCAAAGGTTAATAATTTTTCGTTATTAACATATTTTTTTATCAATAGTCGTCCTATTTGTAGGTGGAAATTATTTTTGTCGGCATCTAATATTTCTTGATATATGGCTTGTTTTATGCGGTCGTGAACAAATTTATACTTGTTGTTTTTGAGCGGAATAAGCAAACCCGCAAAAATAGCCGCTTCAAGACCAGCCTGAAAATTAAACGTTTTGCTTTCAAATAAAGGATTTTTTTTATCAACAACTGTTTGTAACATCGCAAGCGAAAATTTATTGCCAATACAGGAAGCCGTTTGTAATAACTGTTGTGTTGTTTTGGGTAATTTTTTTATTTTTTTGCCCAACAGTTCAACCACGTTTTCGGTTATCTTTAGATTTTCAATTTCCGATATTTCCCATTGCCAAACGGCTTTTTCAAAACTGTATGTTAATATTTTTTCTTCGTAAAGCGTTTTAATAAACTGGGTAGTAAAAAAAGCGTTTCCCTGTGTTTTAGAAAAAATTTGTTCTACAAGTTTTTGTATTTCTGCTTGTTTTGTTCCACTAAGAGTATCAATGAGTAAATTTGAAATATCTTCTTTCATCAAATTTTTCACTTCTATCTTACTTATCGTTGCTTCTTGTTTCTTCAATTCTTCTATTGATTGCATAAAAATATGTGTGCTGTCCACCTCGTTGTTACGGTAGGCGGTAATGCACATAAAATGCTCGATATCTGGGTCAGAAAAAAGGCTTTTTATTAATTTAAGGGAGTTAAAATCTGCCCACTGCAAATCGTCGATAAACAA
>JAOZQN010000029.1:0-12727 GCA_029932195.1 Bacteroidales bacterium
AAAACTAACAAAAACCAAACGTCCAGTTATTGTTTTAGTCTTTGACACACAGCTACTTACACTAACTTAATCAACTCATGTTTTGAGGTCTGGAATAGAATGATAAGTGTAATTCCTGGAAGCACACCAACAGCTTCTTATACTGCTGAAAATACTGGTATAAATTCATCTACATATTTGAATAGCGGTTTGGTTTATATATTTAATCCTCATGCTATGCAGTCTTACACAAGCTGGCAAGAAGCTGATATAATTATTGGACAGGCAGATTTTGTTAGTAATAGCACAACAACAGATCAAGTAACAGGACCTGGTTCTAACTCTGCTGCGGTTAGCTCAAAAGGAATTCTTGCAGTGGGGTCACAAGGGTTAGATACATGGACACCATTAGGACGTGTGATGATTTACAACTCAATGCCAACAGCAAATGGAGCTGCTGCTGATGTTGTTATAGGAAAAGATAATTTTACAGATAATGTAACAGGTTGCACACAAACAAGAATGTACGCTGTAGATGGTGTAACTTTTACTCCAGACGGTAACAAACTTATTGTATCCGACTCACCTAATAACCGAGTTCTTATTTGGAATACAATACCAACCGTAAACGGGCAACCAGCAGATGTAGTTATTGGACAAACTGATTTTACATCAAGTTCAAGTGGAGTAGCTGCAAATAAATTAAGTTATCCTACAAATATATTAGTTACACCAGATGGTAAATTACTAATTAGTGATCTTAGTAATAATAGAGTTCTTATATTTAACTCTGTTCCAACTACAAATGGAGTTGCTGCCGATGTAGTAATTGGACAAACTAATTTCACATCAAATGTTTCTGCATGTTCGGCAACAAATTTATCAGGACCTTGGGGAATCTCATATTCTCCTGATGGCTATTTATTTGTCTCAGATGCAAACAACAATAGAGTTCTTGTTTATTATGATGTGCCTACAACTAATGGAGTTGCAGCAGACCAAGTTTTAGGACAGACCAACTTTACTTCAAATTCTACAGGAACAAATAAGAAAAAATTTGATGCTAATGTAGGAGTTACAGTTTCTCCAGAAGGTAAAATTGCTGTTGGAGAATTTTGGAATCATAGAGTTATAATTTATAATAGGCTTCCTAAATCAAATGGAGCAGAAGCAGATTTAGTTTTAGGACAACCTAATTTTAACGAAAACTGGGAATATAATGATGGAATGAGTCAAATAGATATGGTAACTCCAAGTAGGAAAAATATGTTTCATGTGTATGGTATAAATTTTGACCTAAATGGAAGACTTCTCGTAAATGGAAGAGATATGCAAAGAGCAATGCTCTTTGGCGAAACTCCAACAGAAACAAACGACTTAGAAGTAACAATAATTTCAAACGAAACAGATGTTTGTATTCTTGCTGATGTAGAATATACCGTTCAAGTTACAAATAATAGTGGAGACCCTGCAAGTTCGGTAATTGTAAATGCTCAACTTCCTACTGGTTTTATTGCTAATAGTTACGATGCTTCTCTTGGAACTTACAATCAAAAAAGTGGATATTGGTCAATACCATACATCGCAACAGGTGAAACTGTTACTCTCACTTTTGAAGGAGAAGTTCAAGATGATTTAAGTGGTAAAAATGTAACAGCCTATGCAAATATTATTGCATCAAAACAGGCAGACAGCGATTTCTCAAATAATGGAGCAAAATCAAATTATTGCAGTAAAAACATTTTATGCACCTACATCTACTGATATAGCAGACCAATACGTAAACAAAAATTCACACACTATACCAGTAATAGGTTTTACCGTAGATGATTTAGATGGACTTGGAGATATTTCAAGTTATACATGCTCTTCTTCAAATACAACACTTATTCCTTTAGATTATGTTACAAACTTGCAATTTGCAGGAGCAGCACCAAACAAAACTCTTGATATTTACCCTGCAACAGATGAATATGGATATGCAGATATGGAACTTATACTAACAGATTCACACGGTTGCCACAAAGAATACGAATTTAGAATTGCAGTAGGTAATATTTGGGAAGGAGACTTTACTTTTGGAGGAAATGAAACTAATTGGCATGTGGCTTTTAACTGGTCATCTAATAATGTTCCTTCTAATGTAATTGAAGCAATTATACCTACATCTCCTATTGGTGGAGTTTTTCCAGTAATTGATGCTAATGCTCAATGCGAAGACTTTGTTATTCAACCAAGAGCAACTGTAACATTAAATGATACATATAGATTCCAAATTTTTGGAGATATGTTAATTGAATCAGATGTAACAGGAACAGGCTCATTTGTAGACTTAAATGCTGCCGCAGGAAATGTAACAACAAGTGGAAGTGTTACAGTAGAAAGATATATTACTTCAGATGCTTGGCATTATGTATCTTCTCCACTAACAGGAGTAACAAATAAAGCACTTACTGAAGATGTATGCGGAACATACAATGGTAATCTATTAGATTATAATGAAAATTTTACTACCGATTATGATGGAGACGGAGATATAGACTGGTTTGATGGTTGGGAATGGCCTTGGTATTATACTCCAAACAACGACTTGTTAACTCCTGGAAATGGATACGCATACTACACCTTCTCTGGTTCATGCGGAAATACAGCTGAATTTACAACAACTGGAGTAGCTTGCTTAACCTCAGGAGATATAACTTATACTGTTACAAATCAAGATGATACTTATGCACCAACAGGCTTTGGTCCTCATCACGGTTGGAATATGATAGGAAATCCATACCCTTCTGGAATTAATGCAGAAGACTTTTTACTTGCAAATGCTGGAACTATTGATGGTGCAGTATATTTATGGGACGAAAACAGTTTTACTGGATTTAATCTTGAAGGAGTAGACTATGCTACGTTCAACGGTGTAGGAGCAACAGGTTCTGGTGCAGGTTCAGTTATCCCTGATAAATATATTAGCACAGGACAAGCATTTTTTGTTCATCGAACAGTTACTGACATTGGAGGAACTCCAATTACTTTCACAAACGCAATGAGAGAGCAAGAAAACAGTAGCTTCTTCAAAGGTGAAGAACAAGAAATATCCAAGGTGAAAATAAGTATTAAAAATGAGCAAGATATGTTCAATGAAATAATTGTTGCACTTAAAGAAGATGCTACAGACGGACGAGATGTTGCTTATGATGCCTTTAAAATGGAAGGAAATCAAGAACTTGCACTTTATACTAAAATAGAAACAGATAATTTTACAATCCAAGCTCTACCAACATTGGAAGACGGTGAATACAAACAAGTTATACTTGGACTAAATGCAGGAAATGTTGGTGAATACTTATTTAATGTTATGCTTATCCAATACATACCAGAAAATGTGAGTGTTACATTAGAAGACCTTTACGAAGGAACTATAATAGACCTTAAAAAAGTAGATTATTACACATTCTACGTAGATGAGGCAGGACGATATGACGATAGATTTATTCTTCATTTTAATGCAAACACTGCACCTATTGTTCAAACACAAATAAATAATCAAACTACATTAGAAGACGATATTTTTGATTATAATATTTCAAATGAATTTTACGATGCAGATGGAGACCAACTAACTTACTCTGCAAATATTTCGGGAGCAAATGCTTCTTGGCTAAGTTTTGACGATGTAAATAATATCCTCACAGGAACTCCATGCAACAACAATGTTGGAATTTACGAGGTAGAAATTATTGCAACAGATATTTTTGATGCAAGCGTATCACAAATATTTGAAATTGAAGTTGTAAACACAAATGATACTCCAATATTGAATATTAATACCTTAGACCAAACAGCTGAGACAACTTATAACTTTGTATATCAATTACCAGAAAATACTTTTGTAGATATTGATGTAGATGATATTCTTACAATAACGGCGGAAAATATGCCAAGTTGGTTATTCTTTAATTCAGAAACTGCTACTTTTACAGGAACACCATCTAATCACGATATTGATAATTATAATATTACAGTAACTGCAACCGACTTAATGGGAGCTTCTGTTAGTGATAATTTTGGCTTACAAGTTTTTGGAACAACCAAAGCTGGTGCAACATCAAATACATTTGAAATTTATCCAAATCCAACAACAGGTAAAATAATTATTAATACAGACCAAAGCTACGAACTAACTATAACAGATGCACTTGGACGTAAAATAATCCAAACATCAGTTAGTTTTAATAGCAAAACTATTGATTTAACAAATTATCCTACAGGAACTTACATGTTTAATATCAAGTTGAAAGACGGAAATATTATAAACGAAAGCATTATTGTAGAATAATAAAATTTTTATAAAGCAATTAAAAACCTCCTAAATTTTAGGAGGTTTTTTTATTTTTAGAATAAATAATTTTAAATTTGCAAAAAATAATAAATATATTTTAATCTACTCTACATGATGATTTTTAAAATGAGATAAAAATATATTGTTTTTCAAAAAAACAATTTGCAAGAAGTTTGTAGAGACGTTGCATGCAACGTCTTTACTTAATTGTTTTTATCAAATAAAAAAAACATCATGTAGAGTAATTTTAATCATAAAAAATAAAAAATATGTTTTCAGGAATAGTAGAAGAAACAGGAAAAGTAGTAAAAATAGTAAAAGAAGAAGGAAATGTGCATTTCACATTAGAATGCTCTTTTGTTGGTGAGCTAAAAATAGACCAAAGTATGTCTCATAATGGCGTGTGTCTCACCGTTGTAAATGTAACTGATAAAACTTACACCGTTACAGCAATACAAGAAACTCTAATAAAATCCAATCTTGGACTTTTGCAAGAAGGAGACAAAGTGAACTTGGAGCGTAGCATGAAGCCAGACAGCCTATTAGACGGACACATTGTGCAAGGGCATGTTGACCAAACTGCCATCTGCACAAAAGTAGAAGAGGCAGACGGAAGTTGGTATTATACATTTGAATACGATGTAAATAAAGGAAACATTACCGTTGAGAAAGGCTCAGTATCAGTAAATGGCGTAAGCCTTACAGTTGTAAACTCCAAAGACAACTCATTTCAAGTGGCAATAATTCCATTTACCTACGATATTACTAATTTCCACACTTTTAAAGAAGGAACAGTAATAAATTTAGAATTTGATATTATTGGAAAATATATCCAAAAAATTGTAGGACAATACTTAGAAGGAATTAAAAAATAGAATATTTGTAGAGACGTGATTTATCACGTCTTTACGTATTATATGAGCGTATCTGATAAAACAATTCAGCAACATCAATGGTTCGTGACAATCTTATAAAAAGCAAATTATCAGCATATTGAAACAAAACACTCATTTTTACTAAGTCTTTTAAATTCAGTAAATTTATCCCTAATTCAAAATTGCACGAACCAATGCAATATAACAATAAACAAAATGAAAAAAATATTTATAATAATCTTATTATTAGGGAGTTTTGGGCTTTTTGCTCAAGAGCAAAATCCGCCTTCTGTAGTTTGGAAAAGTATAGAATCGGAGCATTTTGAAATTATATTTCCGCAAGAAGTAGAAGCAAAAGCGCAGTCAATAATAAATAAATTGGAACATCTTTACGAGCCTGACAGCAAAATGCTTGGCTCGTACCCAAAAAAAATATCGCTTGTGCTTTATAATCAATCTACTACGGCAAATGCTTACGCAAGACTAGCACCACGCATGATGGGCTGGTATTTAACCCCCTATAATTCAACTAATTTGGGAATAACAGACTGGACAACAACTTTGTCAATCCATGAGTTTAAGCATGTTACACAATATAGCAAATTGAACAAACATTTTACTCGACTTGGTTCAGTTCTTTTTGGACAAGTTGCACGAGCTGGTTTGAGTTTTATTTCTACACCAATGTGGTTTTTTGAAGGCGATGCCGTATATGCCGAAACCATTTACTCCAACAGTGGCAGAGGGCGAGTGAGTAATTTTTCTATGCCAATTAGAACTATTCTTTTATCCGACAAAAAAATTAGTTACAACAAAGCTTCAATGAGGTCGTATAAAACCTATTATCCAAACCACTATTATCTTGGCTACTATCTGGTTACACATGTAAACCGAAATTATGGAGACAAGGCTTGGGATAAAATCTTAAACCGAACTACATATTTTTCATATTGGCCCTTTTCTTTTTCTAAAAGTCTAAAAAAGCACACAGGATACAAAGTCAAAAGGACTTACAAAAATGCAATGCAAGAGTTGGACTCAATTTATAGAGAACAAATAAAAGACGTAGAATTTTCAAAAGCACAAATAATTAACCAAAAGAAAAAAAGAAGTTGGACAAATTATTATGGTGCTGAATTTATTGATAATCAGAACTTTTATGTATTAAAAGCTGGTTTTAATGAAAATACTACCCTCTATAAAATAGATTTAGAAGGCAACGAAAAAAAGATTAAAGAAATTGATGCTGAAAATATTTCTTATGGCAACGGAAAAATTGTTTGGGAACGCACAAATCACGATATTCGTTGGGGAGAGCGTAGTTATAGGGAAATTATGGTTTACAATACCGAAACAAAAAAACTGAAACAACTTACAACAAAAGCTAAATTTTTTTCATCAAGTATTTCGGTAGATGGTAAAAAAATTGTAGCAATAGAATTTAATAGTTTGGCAGAATGTTCACTTGTTATTTTAAATTCAGAAACTGGTGAGGTTATTGACAAACAGGCATCTATAAATGGAGATTATATCAGAAGTCCTCGTTTTTCGGAAGACGGCACAAAAATAGTTTTTTCGCATAATTCAGACTATGGCGAAGGAATTTCGTATTACGATTTATCTAAAAAAGAATATTTTACAGTAATTCCAAACGGCTGGGAACGAATTAGTAACCCTGTTTTTTATGATAATTTTATTATTTATAATTCTGACTATTCGGGAACAGGAAATATTTATGCAATAAGTATCCAAACAAAAGAACGATACCAAGTAGTTGCTCGCAAATTTGGTGCTTATGATGCCAAAATTTCACCAGACAAAAAAAATATTATTTTTGAAGATTATAATATAGATGGTTACGATATTGCAAAAATGCCTTTAAACGAAGCAAATTGGAAAAAAATAGAGACCGTAAAAGTTTTTAAAGAAGACTATTTTTTAACCGACCAAAATAGAGATTCTATAAAAAATATTGTTTCACCCGAAGATATTGAAAATAAAAAATACGAAGTTAAAAAATACAATAAGCTAAAAAATAGTATAAATATTCACAGTTGGTCTCTTCTCCCAACCGACCCTTATATTGATGATATTCAGGCAACTGTTTATTCTTCTAATAAATTAAATACACTTGTCTTAGCTTCTGGAATAAATTTTAACACACTAAATAATTCAACTTATGGATTTTTAGAGGCAAGTTATCAAAAATATTTTCCTATCTTTGATGTTTCCTTAATGTATGGAAACAGAACAGTAGTTCTTAATGAAGATAGAACAAAACTTCCACTAATAAAAACTACTTGGTTAGAAACAAATTTGAATGCAGGAATAACACTGCCTTTTAATTTATCTAATGGCATATATAACAGTAATTTATCAGTAGGAACTTATGGAACTTATAAATTTATTGAAGGAAAAAAAGATTTAAGTGATAAGTTTACATTAGAAAATGGAAATTTTGCTTCGGCATATTATTTTGTAAATTATTACAGAAAAAAACGGCTTTCGTGGAAAGATATTGATAGTCGTTTAGGACTATCTACATCTTTATCTTACAGACATATACCGTCTTCTGACAACTACGAAGGTTCTAAAATATATGCTGCGGGCAAATTATATTTTCCTGGTTTATTAAAACACGACAACTTGATGATAACCGCCGCTTACGAGCAGCAGCTAAACTATTCTGAAAAAAACATTTATAATTTTAGCTCTAATGTAGATTTACCAAGAGGATATGAACCTGGATATTTTGATAAAATAACTAAAGCCTCTGTGGATTATCAACTTCCATTATTTTACCCCGATTTTGGAATATTAGGGTTGGTCTATTTCAAACGTGTTCGTGCAAATATTTTTTACGATGTTGCTATTGGTGAATACAAAGGAATTGAACAAGAATTTGCTTCATCTGGATTAGAACTTGCTGTTGATTTTCAACTGCTTAGATTACCTGTAGAGCTTAATGCAGGTCTTCAATTTTATTCAAGAATGGATGGAAATAATGGTGTGTTTCCAATGATTATGGGAGTAGTGCCTTTTTAAAATATTGCGTTCCAGATTACAAGTTTCAAATTATGTAATGTGTAACTTGAAAACGTAACACCTCAATAACTAAAAAACGTGATAACTTGACAACCCGAAAACTCAAAAACTTGACAACCCGAAAACTTGATAACTTAAAAGAAAATGAATCAAAATAAAATAGATATAAGAAATAAAAAGGCTTATCATAAATACGAAATTATTGATAAGTATAAAACTGGAATAGAGTTACTTGGCACAGAAATAAAAGCTATCCGCAACGGAAAAGTAAGTCTTACAGATGCCTATTGTGAGTTTAAAAATAACGAGCTTTGGGTGCGAATGCGTATTGCCGAATATTCTCACGGAGGACACTACAACCACGATCCCAACCGAATACGTAGATTATTGCTCACAAGAAATGAGCTGAAAAAATTACAACGAAAGCTCATTGGTTCAGGTTTTACAATTGTTCCTTTGCGATTATTTATTACAGACAAAGGCTGGGCAAAATTAATTATTGCAATTGCCAAAGGGCGTAAAGTCCACGACCACAGAGAGAACATAAAACAAAAAGATGCCAAAAGAGAAATGGCTCGCCAACAAAAACAACGAAATTAAATATTTTTTTAATGAATAATGAACAATGAATAATTAGCTTTCGCCTGAAAATAAAGTAGTCGCACTGCGACATTATTCATTATTCATTATTCACTGTTCATTATTCACTGTTCATTAAAAAAAATTATGCGTTTCTTACTACTTCCACTTTCTTATACATATAAATCAATCTCCTGGATAAGAAATTTTTTATACGATAATGCTATTCTAAAATCAAGAGGTTTTGGAATTTCTGTTATCTCAATAGGAAATCTTACCGTTGGAGGAACGGGAAAAACTCCACATACCGAGTTTTTATTGAGAAATTTATACAAAAGTTTTAATATTGCAACCCTCAGCAGAGGTTACAAACGAAAAACTAAAGGTTTTTTACTTGCAAATGAAAAATCCACTTTTGCAGATATTGGAGACGAGCCAAAACAAATTAAGATGAAATTCCCTAATTTGAAGGTAGCTGTTTGTAATAAAAGAGTAGAGGGTGTTCAAAAACTTCTTGAACATGATGAAAATATTGATATTATTATATTAGATGATGCACATCAGCATAGAAAAATTAATGCAGGTATAAATGTCTTACTTACAGACCATAACAACCTTTTTATTAATGATAAGTTTTTACCTTATGGCAAGTTGCGAGATAATATTTCACAATATCAGAGAGCAAATATTATTATTGTAACTAAATGTCCAACAGAACTTAAGCCAATAGAAAAACGAATTATTACCAAAGACATAAACGTATTACCTTATCAAAAAATATTTTTTACTTATATAAAACATGGTGAAATTACACCCGTATTTAATTATCATACAAATAAAATAAACAAAGATACAGAAATATTATTGATAACAGGAATTGCAAATTCAAAACCTTTGGTGGAATATATTGAAAAAAACATATCAAAAAACATAACACATCTAAATTTTCCAGACCA
The DNA here is from genome assembly GCA_029932195.1 of Bacteroidales bacterium. GTDB lineage: Bacteria > Bacteroidota > Bacteroidia > Bacteroidales > JAOZQN01 > JAOZQN01. The sequence goes on from JAOZQN010000029.1 coordinate 9,774, forward strand.
TTTTTCTTTTGATAAAAAAAGTGTTGACAAAATAAATAATACTTTTATAGAAATAAAATCTGAAAATAAGACTATTATTACAACAGAAAAAGACGCTGTCCGATTACGAGAAAATACGTTCTTGAGCGAAAGCGTTCGTAAATCATTAAATTATATACCAATAGAAATAGATTTCCTTTTTGATGATAAGGAAGTATTTAATAATCAAACAATTAATTATGTTAGGAAAAATAAAGCAAACCAAAGATTACATACAACAAAAAACTAATTTTGACCCCGAAGTAGGAATAATTCTTGGCACTGGACTTGGTGGATTGGCAGATGAAATAAAAATAGAACACGAATTAGAATACAGCGAAATTCCAAATTTCCCCATTTCTACGGTAGAAGGACATTCAGGAAAATTATTATTCGGAACGCTTGCAGGCAAAAAAGTTGTCGCACTAAAAGGAAGATTTCACTACTACGAAGGATATTCTATGCAGGAAGTAACTTTTCCTGTTCGTGTTTTCAAGTTTCTCGGAATAAAAACTTTGATAGTCTCAAACGCAGCAGGTGGTATGAACCCAGACTTTAAAGTAGGTGATATTATGATTATTAACGACCATATCCATCTATTTCCAGAACACCCTTTGCGAGGCAAAAACTATCCCGAACTCGGTCCTCGTTTTCCTGATATGAGTGCAGTTTATAATCAAAATTATATCAAAAAAGCATTTGAAATAGCAAAGGAAAGAGGTATAAAATTACAACAAGGAATTTACGCAGGCATTCAAGGACCAACTTTTGAAACTCCTGCCGAATATAAATATATTCGCACACTTGGTGCTGATGCTGTTGGAATGTCCACCGTGCCAGAAACAACAGTGGCTCATCACATGAGTATTCCTATTTTTGCCGTTTCAATAATTACAGACAGCGGTGTGCCAGGAGAAATTGTAGAAATTACTCACAAAGAAGTGCAAGAAGTAGCACAAAAAGCCGAACCTAATATGACTTTAATTATTAAAGAATTAGTTAGAAGTTTGTAAATACTTTTTTTCATATTACTAAACTCCTAACCTACATTATTCATAAAAACTGTTAAAACGGTTATAATCAATGTTCTATTTTCAACCCACGACTTAAGTCGTGGGCTAATATCAACAGCTAAAAAATCAACCGTTTTAACGGTTTTGAAATAAGTTCATGAATAATGCAGGCTTAAATACGCTAATAAGTATTACGACTTAGTTCCTTATTCTTAATATTGTTGTATTTTTTTGCATAATATTATTCAAAACTTCATAATTTCAAAACTTCAAAACTTTTCCAGCTTGTCTGGGTTAGGAACTTCTAAAAAACGAGCAGAAATGAAAAAAAGAAGTATAATAAATAAAATTTATAAAAATCAGAAAATATTACTTTCTGATTTAGAGAATTTTTCTGCTCAATTGGAAATATTTATTTCTAAAATTGATAAGCATCAAAGAGAAGAGCATTTAAAATATCCTCTTCGGGATTTTTTGAAAAATACTTTTTATGGCAACAATGCTATCAACACAAAAGACGATTTTGATTTTACTATTCATCTTGAAAAAACAGATAAAAGCAATGTTGAAGTTATTATTGAAACCAAAACTCCCGACAGCAGAGAAATGGTTACAGAAGATAATTTTCAGGTAAAATCGATGTATCAATCTTTGTTGTATTATTTGCAGGAACGGATAAACAACAAAAATAATAATCTTAAACATCTAATTATCACTAATTTCCATGAGTGGTTTATTTTTGATGCTACCGATTTTGAAAAATTATTTTACGAAAATAAAGAACTACTAAAAGAATTTAAAAGTTGGAATAATAAAGAAAAAACAAGCCAGACAACAAATCTTTTTTACAAAGAAATTGCTCCCAAATATATAAAAGAAGTAGAAAATAAAATTGAATATACTTATGTAAATATTCAAAATATTGATACAAAAATTTATAATAAAGAATCAGAACCTAATTCGTCTCTACTAAATTTATATAAAGTATTTTCACCAGAATTTTTACTCAAAAAATCCTACCAAAACGACAGTAACACATTAAATACCGAATTTTATTACGAATTATTGTATATTATTGGACTTGAAGAGCAACAGCAAAACGGGAAAAATATAATAGTAAGAAGCAAAAAACAAGATGGTTCGCTTATAGAAAATGCAATTTCGACAATAGAAATAGAAGACCGATACCCAGAAATAGAAAATCCTGAAATATATGGAGACAATAAAATAGAACAAATAGAAAATATTGCTCTCGAACTTGTTATTCTTTGGATAAATAGAATATTATTCCTAAAATTACTTGAAGCTCAATTAGTAACATATCAAAATAATAATCGGGAATATCAATTTTTAAATAGCTTATTTATAAGAGATTACAGAGAATTGAACGAGCTTTTTTTTGCTGTTCTTTCCGAAAAACCAATAAATAGGCAACAAAATTTAAAAGAAAAGTTCAAAAAAATACCATATCTAAATAGTTCTTTATTTGAAATTAATAAAATAGAAAGAGAAGCAATAAGAATCAGCAGTTTAACCGACCGTTTTGAGTTACCGCTGTTTAACAAAACTGTTCTGAAAAATTCGTATAAAAAATCGCTTCCAATTTTAGAATATATTTTCAGTTTTCTTAACTCCTTTGATTTTACAAGTGTTGGGGCAAGCGAAATACAGAAAGAACAGAAAAATTTAATAAATGCCTCTGTTCTTGGGCTTATTTTTGAGAAAATAAATGGTTACAAAGAGGGTTCATTTTTTACACCTGGATACATAACAATGTATATCAGCCGAGAGGCTATTAGAGAGGCAGTTGTGCAAAAGTTCAAGGATTTCTACCGTAGAGACGTGCCAAGTGGCACGTCTCAGCAAATAAAATTTAACGATTTTGATAATAAAAACCTACCAAGTGGCACGTCTCAGCAAACA
>JAOZQN010000029.1:12827-23517 GCA_029932195.1 Bacteroidales bacterium
AAAATTTAACGATTTTGATAATAAAAACCTACCAAGTGGCACGTCTCAGCAAACAGAATTCAACCGTTTAAAAGATTTAATTGAAGACCGTAAAGAAGCAAACAAAATAATAAATAGCCTGAAAATTTGCGACCCAGCTGTTGGTTCGGGACACTTTCTTGTATCTGCTTTAAATGAAATAATTGCAATAAAATCGGAACTTGGAATTTTGGAATATAAAAATGGAAATCGTATAAAAAATTATCGGGCAGAAGTTTTTAACGATGAGCTTGTTTTTACCGATAACGAAACAGATGAGGTTTTTGATTATAATTTGAGCCTGAAAGGAAATGCAATTAAAGAGAAACAAGACCTGCAGGAAGCAATTTTTCATGAAAAAGAAACTATTATTGAAAGTTGTATCTTTGGAGTTGATATAAATAAAAACTCTGTAAATATTTGCAGATTAAGACTTTGGATTGAATTATTGAAAAATACATACTACACAAAAGAGAGTAATTATAAAGATATTGAAACCCTCCCCAATATTGATATAAATATAAAACAAGGAAATTCGTTGATTGGAAAATTTGCATTAAACGGCAATGGGGGAAAAACAAAACATGCTTTTTCTCAACAAAAAATGCGACTTGTTACAAAAAAATATAAGGAGCAAATAATTATTTACAAATCCACTAGCGATAAAATAACCAAACGAAAGGCGGAAAAAGAAATATTTGAAATAAAACAAAATTTCGCAAAAAATGTAAATCCTACCGACGATGACTATAAAAATTTGAGGAATTTACGAGCAAAACTTTTAGAAGTTCAAAGCCAAAATCCTGTTCTAATGACCAAAGAAGATTTGATAAATTGGAAACAGAATTTGAATACTCTACCAATAAAAATTGAAGAGTTGGATATTGAATACAAAAAAAAACTGAAGACCTTATATACCCACGCACTTGAATGGCGTTTTGAATTTCCCGAAGTATTAGACGACGACGGAAATTTTGAAGGTTTTGATTTAATAATAGGAAATCCGCCGTATATTGAACATAAACAATTACGACAGTTTAGTAAATATTTTAAGAAAAATTATAAAATATATTCGGGAACGGCAGATATTAGTGTGTATTTTTTCGAACTTGCTTTAAATCTTCTGAAAAAAGAAAAAATATTTTCTTATATAACAACAAATAAATTTTTTAAAACAGAGTATGGAAAAAATTTAAGGAACTTATTAATAAAAAACCAACTAATACAAGTAGTTAATTTTGAGCAAGTTCCTATCTTTAATCAAGCTCTTGTTTCAAGCTCTATAATTATTGGTAAAAAAAAGAAACCTAAAAAAAGTTTTGAGTATTCAAAATTTGAAAAAGAAATAATTGATGAGGAAACATTAAGTGACGAAATAAAAATTAGAAATATTACATTTAATTCAGAAGATATAAATTCACGAGCGTGGAAATTTATTTCGCCAGAAGAAGAAAATATCGTAAATAAAATAGAAACTATAGGAAAACAAATAAAAGACCATAAAACAATTCAAATACGCAGAGGAGTAACAACGGGATACGATAAAGCCTTTATAATCAATACTCAAACGTATAACGAATTAATAAAAAAAGACAAAAAAAATAAAGAAATTATAAAACCGCTTTTGAAAGGAAAAGATATAAAAAGATATTATAATAAATATGCTGATTTATGGTTAATATACATAAACTGGCATTTTCCTCTCCATAAGGATAACAGTATTTCAGGAGCATCAAAAAAAGCAGAGAATAAATTCCAATGTAATTACAAAATACTTTATAAGTATTTTGAAAAACACAAAAACGAATTAATAAAAAGAAATAAAACAGAAACAGGTATAAGATATGAATGGTATGCAATGCAAAGACAAGCAGCATCTTATGTTAATCTATTTGGAAAACAAAAAATAATTTGGGCACTCACTTCGGATAAATGGGGTTTTAGTTTAGATGATGAGAAGTATTTTTTAACAAGTGGTGGTTTTTTTCTTGTAAGTGAAGAGATTCCTGTTAAATTTATACTTGCGATTTTAAATAGTAAATTAATGAAATTTTATTTTTCGGCAATTGGTGTAATGACCGCCGGTGGTGCTTACACCCTAAAAAAGACAACAATAGAACGTTTCACTTTACCAAAAATAAAGAAAAATGAATTGGAACAAATTATAAAAAAAACAGATAAAATAATTGAACTCAAAAATATTGATATTAATTCAAATACAACAAAGCTTGAATCTCAAATAGATAAATTAGTTTACAAACTTTACAACCTAACAAACAAAGAAATAAAATTAATAGAAAATGAAACAGCTTGACTTAAAAAAAAGATGCAATGCTATTTTGAATAGAATTGCATCTTTTTTTGATTTTAAGGTGTCCACCAATCGTAAATCGTAAATTTAAAATTGTCAATCTACTTATACAAATATAGTATTATTTAATTACAATTTCTTGTGTGTAAATTTTGTCTTTATTAGTAATTTTAACAAAATACAAACCGCTATTTTGATTTGATAAATCAATTTTTGATGTAGAAACTGCATTGTTTTTACTATAGATTATTTTTCCTGCAATATCAGTAATTTCTATTTTATAGTCCGAAAAATTATTTGTTTCAACTGTAAATATTCCATTAGAAGGATTTGGGTATAAACTAATTCCTGCTTTTTCAAAACTGCTAATGTCTGTTAAATACTCTAAACCAACATCAAGAAATACAGAGTTATCTATAATTTCCAAAGTGCCAGTGTAATCTTGGTATCCATTGGCAGTAATTGTAAATTCCATATTTTTGTTTGGAACAATGTCTGTTATTTGTGCATAACCCTCATTATCAGTTAAAATAACATCGTCGTTAAAATGAATTTCTGCATTATACAAACCCCAGCCATAAACTGAATTTGTAACTTTAAAAACAGCTCCAAAATCCTCTGGTATAGTCTCTTCCGACAATCCTTTTATACAAAAATTACCTGTTTCTTCGTATCCAGAAGGGTCTTCATATTCAAAGAAATCTGTCCAACCGCAACAAGAACTAAAATAATAACTCTGGTTTTTAAATGAAATAGACTCTACTGTTGTTTTGGTTACATCGCTACCCAATAAAACTGGCACATCAGAAGTTCTGTCGTAAGCCAAACCACCTTTAGATACTTTTAAATAAATATAAAATAAATCCTCATCTTCTAATAGAAACTCTAAATCCAAATCTACTGTGTGCATTCCTTTGTGTAGAGCAAAACCTTCGGTTGTTGAACGTAAACCTGTTAGCATTTCACCATATTCGTCATAAATTTTTATGGTGTAATCTACCGAGTCGGCTGTTGTAAAAAAGTTTACTGATTTTAACCACGAATCTTCTGTTGCCTGAAATGTATTAAAAGCAGTTTTTGAACCAGTGTAAGTATCTCTCCAACCATGATAGTCGTGATAATACACGTTTGTATATTGCAGTGGCTCAACGTCTATAAATGAAACAGCCCCCATTTCTGGCTCTTGGCATGCCCATTTATCATAATAAGAAATCCAAAAATAACCAGCATTTCCCCAGTCGCTTCCCCAACTATTTTTACACAACCACGCACCATTTTCGGGAGCTGCAGGCACAATATGGTCATCGTCCCAACCAATTATTGCTATGGAATGATTTGGTAATGTCTCATTTATAACTGGCTGATAATGATTAAAACTGCCGTCCATAAAACTTGCGTTGTAACACATACAAGTTGCCATAACTCCGTGTTCCATTATTTTAGTTTTTATTGTGTCAATTGTTTCAAGATTTTCGCCAGCCGTGTACCATTCCACTCGGCGAGGATAAAAATAATGATAATCTTCGCTTACACGCAATGGAGGAGTACCGTAAGATTGCCCATCTATATCTCTCACAAGTCCCTCTAAACGAGAAATATATGCAGTTGTTACCATATAATCGCCTCCCATGTGAACTTCTAAGCCACCACCAGTTGGCGGGTCGGTATCGTCGTTGTTGTGTTGATTAAATCCGTTCCACCAGTCTAAATGATATTCCGCAAGATCTGGCTCTCCTGATTCTCCTGCATCTTCCCATACTCCACTCATTAATAGGTTTCCTTCAAGGGCAGACATTGTGCCATGTGTCCAGCAAGTTCCTCCTTGCTGACTTTTTACTGAGCTTACAAAATTATTTCCATCATAATTTCTAAGGTCAAAATTTGTAGGTAATTGTGCAAAAACAAAACTACTTACAGATAATAATATAATAAAAAAAAGTGTTTTTCTCATAGTTCTAATAAATTTAGTATTTGGTTTTAAATATCAATTTCTTAATTGACTTTGGTCTGATAATAAGTATATTCTTAACCTGCATAATTCATGAACTTTCTATTACAACTCCAAACTGCACATCATTATTGACAATCCTCAATTTTTATCTTTTCAAAATAGCTCGCTATTTTTTCAAATATAAAACCTTGCGGTTGCCAATACTGACGCACATTTCGGACTTTCATAACATTAATTGTGAGAACAATTACTTGTTCATGAATTATGCAGGTTAAAATAAAAAAGCATTGTTTTTATCTTTAGAACAACTTAATACTATTTTAAGAACAAATAAAATAATAAAGTTGCATTATTAAGCCTGTAAAGAAATAATGAATTCACTCCGAAAAATATCTTTTTGCCAAACTCAGCGTTGGATACAAATTTTAAAATCCTCATTTACAACAAGTGCAATGAGCATGTCTCATTGTGTTTGTAAAATCTGTATCCGCCTTGATTTTGACAAAAATGCACTTCTTGGAGTGGACTCAAGTTTTGAAGTTTTGAGGTTTTGAAGTTTCGAGGTTTCGAGATTTTGAAGTTTCGAGGTTTTGAAGTTTCGAGGTTTGAGACTGTTCACTTATATCTAATTGATAGTTAGATATTTAGTTGTAATGAACAATCAAAAAATGAATAATGTAAGTTGTTGATATTAAGACAATAAAGGAAACACATTGAAATTTTTTAATGAGAATCAGTAACTTACATCTCTTTTTTATTTATTTATTATGAACTTGAAAAAAAAGGCTTTTTCTAAGTTCTTAATTTTCATTAAAGTAATTAAAATGTCCTTTTCTTAATAATTTGGTATGTTATCAATAATTACTTAAATGTTGCACGAAATATTCATTTTTTTGTATTAATAAATTGGTTACCAGACTATTAAATACTGCACAAAAAACAAATAACCACAATATTAATTACTTAGATAAAAATGTGAAAATTCTAAAAATTGACATCTAATAATCAACAATTTATAATTTAATAAAATCAAAAATATAATAAAATTTCAACTACGGTGATTGATAAAAATTGCAATACTTAACTTGGTGTAAATCAAAAGATTAAGCCATTTATAGCTATGTTTCGTGCAACATTTAAGTAATTACGAATAATTGGTAGTCCCTATATAACAATGTTGGTTAATAGAAAATAGAGATATATTGCCAATATTAAACAAAAAATATTTACCTGAAAATCAATTTATTATAATTATTTTGTCCCCCTAATGTCCCCCTCTTTTATCATGTAAAGTTATAAAATAAAATAAAAACATATTTTTGTAAATGCTTGATAATCAAACCAACACTGTGATGTAGGGAGTGGCGAATAATTAGAACAATGTTTGTGTATTTTAATTTATAAACAACTGTAAAACAGATTATTGAAAAAAAAACTGCCTATGTGTTTTTTTACTTTACAAAAGTGAACAGTCTCGAACAGTCTCCGAGGTTTTGAGATTTTGGCTACCCACGTAAAGTTGGACAATGAAATTCGTGTAAAGCGTGGACGCTTTACGCATAATCAACTATGCGGCAAGCGTCCACGCTTGCCACGACAAATCGTTGAAAATCAATTTAGTCCAACCTTACGTGGGTAGCCGAGATTTTGAAGTTTTGAAGTTTTGAAATTTTGAATAATATTACGCCAAAAAAACAACGATTTCAGGACTAAGAGACTAATAGTCTGTGTGTAAATAGGTTATCAAAATTTCTTAAACCACTGAATACAGATTGCAAATCTGCTCGTTTTTCTTGATAATTCTAAATTAATTCTTTTTTGGGGAATGGTTCAGTTTAGTTCTTAGGCAAAGTAAAATTAATAATTAGCCAATTTAAGCGAAGTTATTTTTTTCTTTAACAATTCAAAAAATGTGAGAATATCGGGAATATTTGAACCTTTCTTGAAGCAGTTAAAGATTTTTTGCGAATAAAGCAGAAACCGAACAAGTTTAAATGGCTAATTATTAATTTTAATTTGCCTTATTTATTTTACTACAATAAATATTCAACAAAAATACTTTTTTCTATTAATTTTCACAAAAAAGTTTATTTGTTCTTATTAAAAAATATTTTAATTTTGGGAAATGAAAAAAACTTATCTATTAATAACCAGTATTTTATTTGTTTTATTTTTATTTGCCTGCCAAAACTATCCAGAAAAAAAAATTACTATAGATTTTGCAGATACTGCTTATTCTTGCGAAAATACGCCATCTTTATTAGAAAAACCAATTTATATTGCAATAGCCTCAATGGCTTCTCCCGAGGAAACGGTTAATAATTATCATAATTTTTTAAATTATATTTCCAATAAATTAAATAAGTCATTTGTATTAAAACAAAGAAAAACCTACGAAGAGGTTAATGAGCTATTAAAAAATGGAGAAGTTGATTTTGCTTTTATTTGTTCTGGTGCTTATATTGAAGGTAAAAAAAATGGTTTTCTAAAAATATTGGTTGTGCCTCAACATCATGGAAGTGTAAAATATCAGGCTTATATTATATGTCATAAAAATTCGGCGGTCAATAATTTTGAAGATTTTAGAAACAAAAGTTTTGCTTTTACCGACCCTTTATCAACAACAGGACGGTTGTTTCCTAAAGAAAAAATATCTGACTTAAAAACCAACGAACAATTATTTTTAAAACAAATAATTTATACTTATGCTCACGATATTTCTATCGAGATGGTAAATAGAGAAATAATTGATGGAGCTTCGGTGCATAGTTTAATCTACGACCATTTTGTTCATTTTAAGCCAGAAAAGGTAGCAAATATTAAAATTTTAGAAAAATCTGAATTGTATGGAAATCCTCCAGTTGTTGTGCCAGTAAATTTAGATGAATCAAAATTTCTTACCTATCAAAAGTTCTTTCTGGATTTACATAAGGATAGCATTGGAAGAAAAATATTAGATGAGTTAAATATAGAAAAATACAGAATAGTTGATGACTCTATGTATAACAGTGTGAGAATGTTAACCAAAAATTTTTCAAATGAAAACAATTAGACTTAATCTGTTTTATAAATTTATTATTGTTACCATACTTATTGTTCTTATCTTTGGGTTTATAAATATCCTGTTTTTATGGAAATCTGTTTATAAGTCGTTTGAAAAAGAAATAGATAAGCGGTGTATTGTATTATCAAAAATAATTTCGGATAAAATTGTTAATCCAATGGTTTATGGAGATATTTTGAGTATATATAATATTTTAGACAATATAAAAGAAAGCGACGATAATGTAGCTTATATTTTTATAATAGATGCTTCTGGGAGTATTGTAGCACAATCTTCCAATTTTAAAATGCCCAAAAGCTTAATTACTGCCAATAGCTTAAAGGCAAAAAGGCAAAATATTAAAATAATAGAAACAAAGAATTATAAATACAAAATAATCAGAGATATAGCATATCCAATTCTTGATGGCGAAATAGGAACTATTCGTCTTGGTTTGGTAGAGAATGATATAAGAGATGACTTACGGAAAACGACAATTATATTATTAATAATGATTTCCAGCTTCCTGATTATAGGTCTTTTAGGTGCATTGTTTTTCTCCTATCTTATAACATTTCCAATAAAACAAATAAGCAATAGGGCTACTAATATAAATTTTAAATCTATTAGTGAAGTAGATTATAAGATGGAATATCCAAAATACAAGAAATTTGGAAATCTGTATTTTGAAGACGAACTTGATACTCTTGATACAAAATTTTCGGAAATGCTTATTCGTTTAAAAAAGAGCTATGCCGAACTACAAGCCTCGCAAGACTCAGCAATACATGCAGAAAAACTTGCTTCTATAGGCACATTAGTTGCTGGTCTTGCACACGAAATAAACAACCCAATTTCTGGAATAAATAATTGTTTAAGACGAATTTCTAAAGACCCCAATAACGTTCAGCAAAACATAGCATATATTGAACTTATACATGATGCCACAGCTAAAATAGAAGGTATTGTTAAACGGTTATTGAATTTTAGTAAAAAACAAACAATGGTATTTGATAAAGTTCAAACTTCCGATATTGTTACAAACGCTATTCTTCTTGCTGCTGCCAAGATAAAAAAATATGATATTGTAATAGAAAAAGATATTGAACAAGCAAGTATTATTTATGGTAGCAAAAATCACTTAGAACAGGTGTTATTAAATTTGATACTAAACAGCATAGATTCTATCGCAGAAAAGAAGTCTAATAATAAAAATCATCTAGGAAAAATACATATTTTTACAGAAATTAGTCAGAAATATATATCCTTGCATGTAAAAGATAATGGAATGGGAATAAAAAGTGAATTAAAGAATAAACTATTTGACCCATTTTTTACCACCAAAGATGTTGGAAAAGGAACAGGATTAGGACTTTACGTTTCTTATGATATTATAAAAAAACATAACGGAACACTATCTTTTTCAGATACCAAAGAGGGTGGAGCAGAATTTAAAATAATATTAATGAAAAATAAAGATTTAGAAATATGAAAATATTTGTTGTAGATGACGAACGAATTATTAGAGTATCATTAGCCGACGATTTACGTGATGCAAAACACAATGTTTTTGAATTTTCAAATGCAATTGCCGCTCTTTCTCAATTTCAGGAAAACCAACCAGATGTTGTTATCACGGATTTAAAAATGCCCGACATTAATGGAGTGGAATTTCTGAAAAGAATAAAAAAAATAAATCCAGACATATATGTTATTCTAATGACAGGTTATTCGACCGTAGAAACAGCCGTTGAAGCGATGAAACTTGGTGCTTATGATTATATTACCAAACCTTTTAATAACGAAAAAATATTAATTCTTGCAAATAATATTGCTGAATTAAGAGAGGTAAAACAAGAAAATAAAATACTAAAACAGCAGATAAAAAAGAAGTTTGACTTAAACGCATTTATAGGAAGTAGCAAACAAATAGAAGAAGCATTTGAACTTGTTAAAATAGTAGCAGAAAAATCTACTTCGGTATTAATAACGGGAGAAACAGGGACAGGTAAAGAACTGCTAACCAAAGCAATACATTTTAATAGTAAAAGAAAAAACAAACCGTTGGTAAAAGTAAGTTGTGCAATATTGAGCCGAGAAATTTTTGAAAGTGAATTATTTGGACACGAAAAAGGAGCATTTACGGGTGCAGATAAATCTACAAAAGGTCGTTTTGAAATAGCCAACACAGGAACAATATATCTTGACGATATTGATGATGTTCCGCTTGATTTACAAGTTAAATTATTAAGAGCATTGGAGGAAAGAGAAATAGAAAGAGTAGGAGGAAGAGAGCCTATTAAAATTGATATTAGAGTTATTGCTTCTACCAAAAAAGATTTAAGAATTTTGGTGAAAGAAGGAAAATTTAGAGAGGATTTATTTTATCGACTAAATGTTTTTCCTATAAATATTCCGCCTTTGCGAGAGCGAAATAAAGATATTATAAAACTTATAAAACATTTTGTATCAGAGTTTGCCGAAAATGAAAATATAGAAATTGACAAAGAGGTTTTTGATATATTATTAAAATATCCTTTCCCCGGAAACACACGTGAACTTAAAAACTTATCAGAAAGACTGGTCTTATTATGTAGAAACAATAAAATAGACATCTCAACTATTCCTCCTGAAATAAAATTTCCTGAGCAAACAAATATTACTTATAATTTTGAAAATAAAAAATTAAATCAAATATTGGAGGAGGTAGAAAAAAATGCGATACTTACCGCTCTCGAAAAAACACACAAGAATAAAGCAAAAGCAGCCGAACTACTTGGAATACCTGCCTCTACTTTAAAATCAAAAATTCAAAAATATAGGCTTTAAGTGGTTGGTTAAAAGTTTTAAAGTATAAAGGGGGAACTAAACTCAAATGATTTCGCACCTATCTTTGTGTCATTTGGCAAATTTGCCGAAAATGGTAATTTTTGCCTCTTACCATTTTGGTAAATGTTTGGAACAATGACAAATGACACAAAGACAGATAACGACATTTTGGCTTTTTTTAAGACAAATGGCGTTATCGTTGGTGCTAAAATACTATTATTCTTCATCCTTGCCCTACGGACAAGGTTATTTATTATTGCACTGTTGGTGCTTAAATGTTTTATAATCAGAGTTTTTTAACTTCATAAAGTAGAATTAAAAACAAATAAAAATTTATATCTGTAAAGTAACAATTTAGCAATAAAACAATTCTTACTTTATGGATAGACACTAATTATTTGAGTTACTGTTTAATATTTTTTCATTTATATCTGATTTCCCTTTTTTGTTTTTTGGAATTGTAAAACTAAAATCTGTTCCACCATTTTTTCTGATTATAACGTATTTTGTTGAAATTTGTATAAGTCTCTAAATTTCA
>JAOZQN010000910.1 GCA_029932195.1 Bacteroidales bacterium
AAAGCAAAAACCGAACAAGTTTAAATGGGTAATTATTTATTTTAATTTGCCTAACTTATTTTATCATAAATTTTTCTTTAATTTTATTTACATAATCTAATTTTTCCCAACCAAAAAACTCAACTTCTTTTGTTACAGCTCTTCCATCTTCAATAACTGCAACTTCTTTGGTGTAAGTATCTCTACCAAAGTGTCCGTAAGAAGCTGTTGGTAAGAAAATAGGATTTTTTAATCCAAAACGTCGGACGATAGCAACTGGTCTCATATCAAAAATATCGTAAATTTTTTCGGCAATTTCATAGTCCTCCATTTTATTACCATTGCTATTTGTTACTTTTGCTGTTCCGTATGTATCTACGTATAGACCAACTGGTTCTGCTACTCCAATAGCATAAGCTACTTGCACAAGAATTTCATCAGCAATTCCTGCAGCCACCAAGTTTTTGGCAATATGGCGTGTAGCATAAGCAGCCGAACGGTCAACTTTTGAAGAATCTTTTCCCGAAAAAGCTCCACCTCCGTGTGCACCTTTGCCACCGTAAGTATCTACAATTATTTTTCTGCCAGTAAGTCCAGTATCTCCATGAGGTCCGCCAATAACAAATTTTCCAGTAGGATTTACAAGTAATTTATAATCATCGCCAACAAAAAAGGCTTTTTGATTTTCTGGAAGTTTAGATTTTACTCGTGGAATAAGTATATTTGCAACATCTTTTTTAATAATTTCCAACATATCTCGGTCTGCCAATTTTTGCGACTCTGTTGTGTTTTCTTTTGGCAAAATAAAATTATCGTGTTGTGTAGAAATGACTATAGTGTCTATTTTCAAAGGTTTACCCTCATTGCTATATTCAATTGTAACTTGCGATTTTGAGTCTGGTGCAAGATAAGTCATTTCGTGTCCTTCTTTTCTTATTGCAGCAAGTTCTTGCAATAAAAAATGAGAAAGTTCAATACTAAATGGCATTAAATTTTCAGCTTCTCTTACTGCGTATCCAAACATCATTCCTTGGTCTCCAGCTCCTTGGTCTTCTTCTTTTTCTCTTGCAACTCCTTGATTAATATCTGGTGATTGTTCGTGAATTGCTGATATTACTCCACAAGAATTTCCGTCGAACATATACGACGATTTTGTGTAGCCTACATTATTTATTACTTTTCGGGCAACTTGCTGCACGTCTATCCATGTTTTGGTTTTTACTTCACCACTAAGAACTGTAAGTCCAGTAGTTACAAGTGTTTCACAAGCCACTTTTGAATTAGGATCGTTTTTTAAAAACTCATCTAACAAGGCGTCAGATATTTGGTCTGCTAACTTGTCTGGGTGTCCTTCGGACACCGATTCTGATGTGAAAAAATATGACATATTATTTTTTGAATTAAGAATTACTATTAAAAAAACAAAAATACATCTTTTTTTATTTTTTCAAAAATAATGATACTAACATTTTTTATTTGTTAATAAAATTTAAGATTTCCTATTTATTATATTCAGACCTCTAAAATCAGTGATAAAAAAATGGACATCACTGTAACTGTCTTATT
>JAOZQN010000372.1 GCA_029932195.1 Bacteroidales bacterium
TTATAAAAAATAAAACATTGATTTACATCTTTTTATCAACTCCGAAACTTTAGGTATTTTATAATCATTATCTGATTTGAAATAAATTTTTGTTTGGTCGTAGGATAAAAGTATGTTTGGTTCAGTTTCTTCTACTCCCATCAATGTTAGATACTTAACGTAGTTTTCATCATCTTCAAACTCAAACGTAAAATTATATGCTCTGGAAAAAAAGCAAGTGTAATAATATGTGCGTGTGCTATCTATGTTATTACTGTTTTTTGGGTATGAGTCTGCAAAACTTTCTGTTCTACAATCTCCTGCTACATGTAAAAAACTATATTTTAACTCTGATACGTCTTGCTCTTCTTTTTGGCAACTAAACAGAAATAGTATTAAAAATATTATCAAAAATAATTTTGTTTTCATAATTAAAATATTAATTTTGAATTCAAAATACAAAGTTAAATAATAAATTTTATAATGAAAATAAAACAATCTATTTTTGCACTACTACTTATAATTAATTTCAGTTCTTGTGGTTATATTTTTGAGAGACTCATATTTAGTCGTCCTTATAATAAAAAATTTATTTATTATACGAGAGATAAAAATCCTATAATTAATGATAAATTAAACACCGAAACTTTTTATTATAATATAAGCAATAATGACGTTTATACCTACTTAGGATTTAAGGACGATGGGACTGTTATTACTTTTAGTAACACTGGAATGGAGCCCGCAGAAACAAACAGTTTAGAGATGATGAATCCTCCAAGAAAAAGAAATAAAACGCCAAAAGATATAACAGATGATTATGGTTTTTACGAAACTGTTGGAGATTCAATATTTATAAGCTATCTTACTGTTGGACTGGGAAGTAATTATTGGTTTTATTTAAAAGGAACTATTAAAAATGGACAATTAATATTAACGGGCAAAAGGGTTTCAGCAAACATCCCCGAACACATATCTATCTTACAAACACAGACTTACAACCTTTACAAAAACTGATATTTGTGATAGCACTGACTCATTTTATTTCAGGTTTAAAAGTTTTATAAAAATCCTGATATTTTGTGTTTTCATAACTGTTACTTTCAAAAAAGTTTAAAATTGGCTCTATTTGTTTGGACGAATTATATCCAGGAACGGTAGTAATTATTTCAAATTTTTCGTTCAAAAAAACATTTGAGGGAAATACAAACTGACTTTTTAGTAAAACTGTTGCAAGCTCATGAGGATTACCCTTTCCTGTGCTTTTAAAAGTTCTGTCTTTTATTTTTATGTCTTTTTGATAAGCAGCATTAAAATCTATTGCATAAAACTTATCATTTAAGATGCTGGCTATCACAGGATTTGAGTATGTTATAGTATTCATTGTTTTACACGAATAACACCAGTCCACGTAGGTTCTCACAAAAAACATTCTTGGTTCTTTTTCATTTAATTCCATTGCCTCCTCAAAAGTGAGCCAATTAACTACTCCTGTGGTATCCAATTTATTTTCGACTGGAACTTTAGCTAAATCTTCTTTGTAAATTTGGGGGTGTGCAAACATATAAGCAAGGCTATAATCCTGATAGTTAACCGACTGTGTAAGATCTTCTGCAAAATAGATCAGCAATGGTTCAATATCTTTGGTTTTTAAATATCCGGGAATAGGAAACGTAATTTTATTTTTTTTATCAATAAAAACGACGGTAGGGTAAGACATTCTTTTGTTCAGCAATTCAATAGCCAATTCGTGAGTTTTACCAGTGCTTACGTAGCTTTTTCCTTTAAAAACTATGGTGTCTTTTGTCTCCGCATCAAGTCGCACAGCATAAAAATTTGTGTTGATATATCCAGCAATTGCACTATTAGAAAATGTTGTTTTCATCATTTTTTTGCACCAACCACACCAGTCTGTGTAAACGTCTATTAGTATTGGTTTTGGCACTTTTTTTTGTAATTCCATTGCAGTTTCAATGTCATACCATTTTATAGGACTTGGCTCAATAATTTCTTGTGCCGAAAGGTTTATAACAGATATTAGAAATAAAAATAAAAATATTTTTTTCATAATTTTGGTTTATTAATTTATTGGTTTAATAGTTTATTGGTGTCTTGGAAATAGTTATTTGTTTAAAGATTAATCTATTAGAATGTAAAAAACAACTAATTAGTATGCATCCATAAAGTTGGCTATTTTACAAATTAGACCTACAATATTTTGCAACTCGTTTATTCGTAGCCCACGATTATCATCGTGGGTTATCAATAGGTCGTCCTTACGGACTTTATGGACGCACACTAATTAACAAAAAATCAATAAACCGACAATCATTTGAGTGTGTAACATGTTAGTAACTATTGTTTTTTAGATATTGGCTATTGGCTTAGTTTTTTGTCGCTTTGCGAAGCCAAAAGCCAACTACCAACAGCTAAAAGCACATCTAACACACTCCAATTATTTCTTCTCCATTGCAATTTG
Organism: Bacteroidales bacterium; assembly: GCA_029932195.1. Taxonomy (GTDB): domain Bacteria; phylum Bacteroidota; class Bacteroidia; order Bacteroidales; family JAOZQN01; genus JAOZQN01. Next base: position 2,459 of record JAOZQN010000372.1, read on the forward strand.
AAGTGCTGTAAAATCGGTATCAATGACAACAAAATTTATTGCCTCTTTGTTCTCTTCATCAATTATTGGCATAATTTTTCGCTGAAACCAAGTTTCTTCACCCTTTTTATTTATAATTTTATCAGAAAATAAAATTGATGTTTTTTCTGTTTTACATTTATTCAAAAGGTCTTTAATTTCTTTTTTATCTGATAAAAAAATATTAAATCTTTCGTTTTGCTCCACCTCTTCTAATGAATATCCAAAAACATTGAAAAAGCTGTTATTATTCCAAATAATATTTCCTTTTTCGTTGGTGATAGAAACTGCGTCTTCGGTATTATTGAGTATCATTCCAAGTTTTTTCACTTCAAAACTCTTCAAATTAAGCTCTTTTTCTTGAATTGAGACCAATTTTAATACTTCCTTTATTTTTGAATAATAAATAAAAAACAAAAATCCAACAAAGAAGAGCATAAAAACAAAAGAAATCAAAAATATATTTTTATACAATCTTTGAGTTTGCAATTTTGTATTATACAACATAACATTTTCAAAATCAGTTCCTTCAATATTCATGTCATATCCCGATTCTATAATAGAGTCGCCATTTATACTATTATTTAACGAATCGTTTTGTGCAAAAATTGTATTTGCAACTAAGATAAAAAAGATAATAAATACGGTTGTTTTCATTTTTTTTGGTTATTGTTGAATGGTTAAATTGTTGGATTGTTATATTGCAAAATTGCTTTATGTTAGAAAAAACAAGTTAATAGCAATTTAACAATAAAACAATATTAAAAAAATCACAAAATCTCATCAATTGCCAGCAAAATTGCGTCGTTGGTTGCAGGAATATCTAATTTTGGATCTTTTTTATAATTTGATATTGAAGCAATTGCATCTTTTATCGCAAACCAGCTTGATAGTCCGAGCATAAATGGTGGCTCGCCAACAGCTTTACTCCGCCTGATAGTATTTGGATTAGGATAGCCTTCCAAAAGTTGAACATTAAATTTTTGCGGTATATCTCTGATTGTTGGGATTTTATAAGTTCCTGGCGATTTATTTAGCAAGTTTCCTTTTTTGTCCCATTTGCAATCTTCTGTAATGCACCATCCTACGCCTTGTATAAATCCGCCTTCAACTTGCCCAATATCAAGGTCTTTATTTAAAGATTCACCTACATCTTGCAAAATATCTGTTTGTAGGATTTTCACATAACCTGTTAGCGTATCTAATTCTATTTCAGTGATTGCCATTCCAAAAGCAAAATAAAAAAACGGCTCGCCTGTTCCGCTGTCTCTGTCAAAATTTACTCCTGGTGTTTTGTAGAAACCCGTAGCACTCAGGCTTGTGCAATTAAATCGGATAATTGGCATTGCTTTGGCAAAATCAATTCTTCGTTCTGGATTTTTTTTGTCAAAAATAAAGCCATTTTCAAAAATAATATTGTTTGGCTTACTTTTTCCTTTTTCTATATTTTTATTAAATTCCGCATCGCAAAGAACTTTTGCAATACGTTTTTTTATTTTGTCCACCGCAATTTTCACAGCCATTCCATTCATGTCTGCACCACTTGAAGCTGCTGTTGGCGAGGTGTTTGGAATCTTTGACGTATTTGTTGCATTAACTTTTACATTATCAAAATCAATTCCGAGTTCGGTGGCAGCAATTTGTTGCATCTTTGTATTTAACCCCTGTCCCATTTCCGTTCCTCCATGGTTTACAAGCACTGTTCCGTCCATATAAATATTTATGAGTGAACCAGCTTGATTCAAGAACGAACTTGTAAACGAAATTCCAAATTTTACTGGCGTTAAGGCAATTCCTCTTTTTGTAAACCTATTTTTTTTATTAAATTCATTCACTTCTTTCCTACGTGTTTCATAATCAGAAGATTTCATTAATGATGCCCATAAAACAGGCAATCTATTATTTTTTACTTTTTGTCCATAAGGAGTAATATTATTTTTACTCAAGTTATAAAAGTTACGATTTTGAATTTTTACAGTATCAACATTTAATTTTTGAGCAATACGAACCATAACATTCTCAATAACAGCCATTCCTTGTGGTCCACCAAAACCTCTGTAAGCTACATTTGAGGGCAAATTAGTTTTCCAAGCATTTCCGAGAATACGAATATTTGGAATATAATAAGTATTTTCGGTATGAAGCATTGCACGCTCTAATATTGCCATTGTTAGGTCGTTAGCCGAGCCTCCGTTTGCATTTAGGTTTATATCTGCGGCGGTTATTTTTCCCTTTTTATCAAAAGCAATTTTATATTTTGTTAGAAATGGGTGTCTTTTTCCTGTCATCATCTGGTCTTCCTCTCTTTGCAGACGAAGTTTTACAGGACGTTTTGTTGCATTTGCAAGCAAAGCAGCCCAAGCCGCAATATGATTTGCCTGAGTTTCTTTGCCTCCAAAAGCTCCTCCCATTCTACGAATTTCAACCTCTACTTCGTGAACTTTTATACCCAAATTTTCGGCAACCAAAAGTTGTGTTTCCATTGGGTTTTGAGTAGAGCTATATACCTGAATATCATCGCCTTCACCTGGAATACACAAAGCAATTTGTGTTTCAAGATACCAATGCTCTTGTGCACCATTTCTAAATTCACCTTCAATAATATTTTCGGCATTTTTGAACGCTTCGGCAATGTTTCCACGCTCAATTTTGCGGGTTGGGGCAAGTAGTTCGCCGTCTTTTATTGCCTGCTCAATTGTGAGAATTGGAGTGAGTTCTTCAAACTCAACTTTTATCAGTTTTTTTGCCTCCAAAGCAGCTCGTTCTGTTTCAGCAGCAATAATAAACATTGCTTGACCTACATGAACAACATGCTCACTTGCAAGCGTTTGCTCATCGTGGATTACTGGACCTATCTGATTTTCACCAGGAATATCTTTATGCGATAAAATGGCATGAACTCCATTTATTTTGCGAGCTTCAGATAAATCGAAACTAACAATTTTAGCATGTGCATAAGGACTCGTGTAAACAAATCCGTGCAATAATTGGTTGCTAACTGAAAAGTCATCAATATATTTAGCTTCGCCTGTTACGTGATATTTAGCACTTTCGTGTTTTACTGAGTTCATAATATTTTATTTTTTTAATTTGCAAATTACGATTTTTGATTGGTGGACACACAGATTACTTCTCTGGTGTCCACCAATCGTAAATCGTAAATCAAAAATCGTAAATTTACTTTATTTACTTTATTTACTGAATTATAAAGGGAATATTTTTCCATCTTCAACAATAGTAATCGAAGGAATTTTGATTTTAAAATCGCTTGCTTTAAACCATCTACCGAGTGCTTCTAAATCTTGTTTTACATTAAATTTTTCTATTCCAAAATAATATCCAAGTCCTGATAAATCATGTTCTCGAGAGAGTTCCGCAAATAATTGATATGGTATCGTTTCTCCTGTGAAAAAATCATAAATAAATTCACCATACTTTACATTATATGGTTCTGATAAAATATTTTTGAATTTTTGAATTTCTTCCATTATTGATATTCCTGCTTTTTCATCAAAATAAATACAAACATCGTTTGATCTTAAAATATTATTTGGCAATTTAACTGATTCTAATTTATTTTCCTTTGCTACTTTTTTCGCCTCTTCGCTTTCTGCTATTCTTTGTTCCCTGCTAAAATTCATAAAATTGTTTAGTTCTTTTTGTAATTTTTTTCCAGAATTAAAATAAACAATTTTTTGATTATTAAAATACTGAAGTTTCGGAGTTTATAACATCTTAAATATCAAAAAGTTAAAAAATTAAA
>JAOZQN010000373.1 GCA_029932195.1 Bacteroidales bacterium
TATGAAATTTAGAGACTTATACAAATTTCAACAAAATACGTTATAATCAGTAAATCTTATTACCTAAACAATTTAAAATTACTCAAAACCAGAATACGATGGTTTTGAGTGTTTTGTATAATATGTATCAAAATAAAATACCCATAAAAAACAAGTTTCACACAACAATAGCATGAAAATATAATTTATTTACGCATGAAAAAATATATTATTTTAATAATATTTTGTATAATTTTTTTATCATCTTGTTTAATTTCAATTAATGATGTAAATTATAGATTTTTGAATAAAAAGGAAAAACTTTTTTTTACAGAATTTCATATTGATACAACTAAAAATAAATTAACTAACAACGATAGCTTATTAATTCAAGAGATAACTGCAGATAATTTAAAAAGATTAATAAAAAAAAACGAATTTACTTGTGTGTATATCTGGAAACCATATTGTAGCGGAACTTCTTGCATGTCTCTTGATTATTATTCTAGTATTCAAAATAAATTTTCAAGTTATAATTTTAATATCATTATAGTAAGTTTAACTTATAACATTGTAGAAATAAAAAAACAAATAAATAATTCAAACTACCAAAATCAAATATACGTTATTAAATATAATGAAAATTACGGAAATAATATTTTTAAAGTATATAGAAATTTTGTTTATGATTTTTCTGATTACAAAATAAATAAATTTTATCCTATATATTTTTATTATAAAGATACAAATTTATTACATACTTCTGATAACATAAACACTAATTTAATTGATAGTTTGTTAAAAATAAATTAGACATTAATTTTGTGTTAAATTTTCTACAAAAACGTAAATTTTATTTACGTTTTTTTTTATACAATTTATTATAACATACAAAAAAAAATGTAGCCAATTTAATGATGGATAAAAAGCCATATCATTTTCTTGGATTGCAGTGGCTTTTTCAATTGTGCAGGAATGTACGATGGGTGCGAACTTTTAACATTTTACTAATAATTTACGAAGTGCGGGAAAAAGCCACCGCAACCAAGCAGTTATCGATATAAAAAAAAACATATCAACATCATTGTAGAGCATACGGGTTGTAAAATTTAGAGTAATTTCTAACTTTTCGATGTGAACCGAAATTAGGAGGGAGAAAGGAGAATTTTAGGGTGGAAGTTGAAGGACGTTAGAAATGAAATATGAAAATAAATTCCTCCACCCTCCCTCCTAATTTTCCTCCAACCTAAAATCCTCCACCCTCCTTCCTAATTTCCTCATTACACATTCCACTCCACGTAAATAACATAGTCTGTCCACGAAAGTTTTATAGTTTGAAAAGTCCAAGGTAGCTTGCTCATTAAAACGTCAATTGCTTTTTGTTCTACAATAACATTATATGTGCTGTTTTTCAGGCTTATAACACCTTCTCTTTGCAAAAAAGTTTCTCGCAGACTATCATTTGAAGTAGAACCCAAAATTTCCCAATGCCCAATAACCGATTTTAACAACATTTCGGCTTCTTGTTTTTCTTTGTCAGTCAGTTTTAATTTGGTGTTTATAGGTTTGCGAAGTTCTACTCCACAAATTATTTTATTCAAAATAAGTTCATGTTCTTTAAAGTCTTCATTTCCAGTTACTAGGTATTGAATTAAAAGCACTGCTCGTTCTTGTGCTTGCTCGTCTTTAAACACATGTTTTTTTCCCTTTCTAACAATGAGCTTTGTTCGTTTGAACAAGAATGAGATAAAATTACACAAAATTACTAATCCCGCATTTTTCACATAAATTTTTTCAATATCATCTGGTTCATTCACCCAGTCAATTTTTTCTTGAACAATCTTTTCGTAAGTTTCTTCTAAATTTTTATCAGGAAATAAATTTTTCAGTTCGTTTAATTTCGTTCTCCTCTCCTGCTCTATTATCTTGCCTGCATCAATTATTGGACTATGTAATTTTTCCAAAAAACCTTCTGCTATTTTACTGTTGAACATTGTAAAAAGTCGCTGAATAGCAAATTTAGAATTTAGAATTTCTTGTAACTCCTCACCAAAATCTACAATAATTTTTTCACTATTATTACTTATTAGTTTTGCAAGCTTTTGTAGATTAATAAAAGGAAACGACCAATGTAAATATCCATATTTAAGATAAAAAATAAAATTAAATCCAATTATTTGAATATTTTTTTCAATAAAACTCTCTGGTGTATAAGAGCTGAAGAAAACAGCCATTTCATTAACAACAAATTTTTCAAAAATAGGTATTCTTTGTTTTTGAATAGAATTAATGACTTCAAAAAATTTATTTTCAAAATCAATATCTGGTAATTTAACTCTGAAAAAGTTTTTTAAAGCCGAAAAATATTTTTGCAACCATATATTTTTATCAGTAACATTTTCGGTAACAATTTCAAAAGCAATGATATACAAATATTTTTGAAGTTCTTTTTTAAGTCTATTTGTTAGTTTTAATTTGGTTAAAATAATATTTAATTCTGTCCATATTTGATTTAGAAAAGTAAAATCTTCATCAAAAAGTTTTTGTAAAACAACAATAATTATATTTTCTGGCAACAGACTTATAAAAACAAAACGATTCTTATCTGTTTGTAATAAACTAATTAAAAACTGTTTATCAAAATTTTCAACAGCATCAAAAATTTCTTTACGAGTAATTTTAACAAGATTATCTGGTAGGTTTCCTGTTTCTATTAATGTTTTAAATAATTCTTTGTAAAGTAAAAGTTTTTGAGACTCGTCTTTTAAGTTAACCGAAATTTCATCAAATTCTGTTTTTACAAATAATTTATCAAAAATATTATCAATACTTTGTTCGGATATATTTTCAAAAATATATTTATAATTAATTATAAAATAATAATTTACAATAAATAATATTTTAAGAGAACTCAAATTAGTATTTTTATCCAAATAATTAGTTATTTTTTGATAAAGTTGGTTAAAAAGGTCAGTTTTAGACTGATAAAGAAAAGTTAATATTTTAAGAATAAAACTATTGGGATAATTTTCGCATATAATTTTAGCAATCTCGGGTTGAGAAATAAACGAATAAAAATCTGGAATAAATTTTTGATAATATTTTTGACTAATATAACTAAAAACATATTCAACAACCTGAATATCATTATACAAACGTTTTGTAGCTTTAATATAACTATAGACTTTTTCCGACCATCTCGGAAAAGTATTTGTAGCAAAAAAGGCGAATAACAAGTTTTTAATAAAATCGTAATCAAATAAATCTAAACTAAATTCTTTAACTTGATTTTCGGACGATTTAGAACTTAATTCTAAATATTTTTCTATTGATAATAATTCCGTTTTGCTAAATTTTTTACCAAGTATTTCTTTTTTATCGTATTCTACTATTTTAAGGAATTTTTTTACAGCTTCTTTTTCTTTCTGACTAAATTTTTTATCTAAAACTTCTTTTTTATTATATCTTGTATCTATTTCTAAGTATTTTTTTATTGCTTTTATTTCATCTGTGGTAAAATTTTTGCTCAATTTCTCTTCCTCTGTTTCTATCCCTGTTTTTTGATATTTTTCTATTACTCCTAACTCTTCTTTTGTGAATTTTTCATCTAAAACTTTCTTTTCTTCAAATTCTTTGATTATTTTTTGATACTCTTCTATCGCTTTTATTTCGCCTGTGGTGAAATTTTTATTTAGAATTTCTTTTTTGTCAAATTTAAAATCAGCTTGTAAATATTTTTCTATTGATTTTATTTCTGTCTGCGTGAAATTTTTATCTAAAATTTCTTTTTTATCATATTTTGAAATATTTTGTAAATATTTTTCTATTGTTTTTATTTCCGCCTGAGTGAAATTTTTATTTAAAATTTCTTTTTTATCATATTTTGAAACATTTTGTAAATATTTTTCTATTGATTTTATTTCTGCCTGAGTGAAATTCTTATTTAAAATTTCTTTTTTATCATATTTTGAAACATCTTGTAAATATTTTTCTATTGATTTTATTTCTGCCTGCGTGAATTTTTTTCTTAAAAATTCTTTTTCATCATACTTAAAATCTATTTTCAAATACTTCTCTATTGCTTTTATTTCTTCTGTGGTGAAACTTTTATCTAAAATTTCTTTTTCATCATGCTTAAAATCTATTTTCAAATACTTCTCTATTACTTTTATTTCTTCTGTGGTGAAATTTTTATTTGAAATTTCTTTTTCATCTTTCTTAAAGTCTATTTGCAAATATCTTTCTATTGATTTTACCTCTTCTGTTGAAAATATTTTATTTAAAAGCTCTTTCTCATCATATTTAAAATTTATGTTCAAATATCTTTCTATTGCTTTTATTTCGTCTGTAGTAAAATTTTTTCTTAAAAATTCTTTACGCTCATATTCCTCTATTATTTCTTGATATTTTTCTATTGCCTCTATCTCTTCTGTTACAAAACCTTTGCTCAGACTTTCCTTATCATCAGTTTTTTGAATAACTCCTTGTTGAGTTTCTACTGTTTTTATTTTCCGTTCTTTAATTGCTTGCTCTACAATTTTATGTATTTTAATATCTTTTGTTGCTACAAATGCAGTTTTTGCTTCTGTTAAAATTTTCTTTTGTTTTACTTCATCAATTATATTTATTTTTCGGACAACAAAATTGATAAAACCTGTTTTGCTTTCTAATAATTCCTTTTTTGATATAGAAATATCCGTAAATATTTGTGATAGAATATTGACAAATTCATTTTTAGATAAATTTTCTTTCACTATTTTCAAGAACTTTTTAATATCTGCTCTTTGGCTGTAATATTTATTTATAAATATAAGATTCATAAATAGCAAAAACTCATCGCTGTTCAAAATATTAAATAATCTTGAAATTTTTATTTCGTTTTCTTTTTTATTTGTAGAGAATATAAATTTCAGGAAATCGGAAGGATTTTGTTTGGCATATTTGAGGATTAATTCCTGCAAATTAATGCTTTTAGCATCAAACCACCATGGGAAGTAGCCCTTTAGTATAAAGAACTTTAAGGCAAAAAAATCTGAATTTTTAACATTAGAAATATTTTCAAATTCGTTTATTTTATCTAAATCAGAAATTTTATGTAAGCTGAAATGAGTTTGTTTTTGAGAGGCAGATATTGCTTTTGTTAATTCTTTTGTAAATGCTATTTTAAATTTCTGCTCAAAAACTCTCAAATAATCAGCTTTACTTATCGTTCCCAAATCAATTTCTATTTTGGGGATAAAAAAAGTTTCATTTTTGTTTAAATTCAATTTTTTTATAGCTTCGTCTATGTATATACGTAGTTTTGTGTTTGTTAGGCTCGATAAATCTTGTTGAATTTTAAACGCATTATTTTGCTCGGGCAGATTTAGGTCAATAATAAATTTTTGAATCATAAACCAGGATTGTATGAAAGTAGTATTTTTATGTTTGGCATTGTTACAAGGTCTTCAAAAGGTCTAACTTCGTGTCCATTAACAACTTCCGTCCAAGTTTGATTTAATAAACTTATCGGAAAATACTGTGCCCTAATTGAAAACCGTCCCAAACCATGCAAACTAACACCTGCCGAAAGTTCTATACTTGGATAAAAGAAATTAACTCTTTTGGCAAAAAACTTGGAAACTACAATGTATTTATTTTTTCGCCCTCCTGCACTAAAAGTTTTTTGTTTATAGTGGACGTTATAATTAAAATTAAAACCTGTTCCAATATAATAAATATCTTTAGCTATTACTCCAGCCCTTAACGGAACACTCAGACCTACAACATTATGGACATACCTTAACTTGTCATCGTCGTAGGTAAGCCCGTTGTTTGTAATAAAAAGCCCAGACTCCACAAATGCCGCTTGCGATTTTATTACAGCCCAAGGTCCTGCAATATTTACAGGAAGCCCTATATCCAGAGATAATCGTGGCAGAGTATTTAATTTTGTATCTCCACGATACATGGTGTAAAAAGCTATCTGTGAGTATGTTTGTGTAGAAACAAACAGGATAAAAATAAATACTATTATATATTTTTTCATTTTTTTCATTTTTTTCATTTTTTTCATTTTTTTCATTTTTTTCATTTTTTTCATTTAAAACTATTTTACTTCTAAAACCTGACAGGTCTTTAAGACCTGTCAGGTGGGGTGTTCATTTTGCAACTATTTCTTCCCCCATTTTTTGTTTTTTTTTAGATTAAAATATGGCTACCAACGTAAAGTTGGACAAGACAGATTTACAATGTATTAGTTTATTT
>JAOZQN010000374.1 GCA_029932195.1 Bacteroidales bacterium
CCCTAATCAGTGGATTTATTGCATTATCCCCGACCTAAAGGTCAGGGCAATTTTTTTTAAACATATTGACAATTACTAATTAAGAATGTTTTTATTCTTTTTGTATGTGTTTAAGTATCAAAATAATACTAAAAACGAAAGAACTTTTTTTTCAATATCTTCAAATTATTAACACCTTAGTTTTTGGCTATTAGCTTTTCGTTGTTGGCTGTTGGTTTATTAGCTAAAAGCTACCAACCAATAACCAACCTTATTCTGAAAAAACAAAGTTAGTAAAATCATAATAAATTGCAATTTTGTATGATATTTTTCTTCTTTAAAATTGAAATTTTGAAAAAAATATTACTTTTGTAATGTTTTAATAATTTAACTCTCTACTATAATGGAAACTTCTTTTGACACTCAAATAAATTTTTTGGAATATAATTTATTAAATAATTCTACCGTTTTTTATATTCATAACGACTTTGATTTGGAAAAATATCTTAATAATATTAGCTATTGGTTTGAAAATGAACAAGAACGAAAAATAGAGTTTTCTGTAATAGAGAATATAAATGTTATTAATTATCAATTAAAAGGGGGTTTTAAAAGCACACTTGGACTTGCTGGGAAATTCCAATTATTTTTATTGATAAAAGAAAATAAACTTTTTTATGAAGTAAAACCTGCAAAATGGCTTAAAGAATGGGATAAAAAAGAAAGTTCGTTTAACTTGAAAAAATTTGTTCAAAGTTCTATTGAAGCCGAAATTTCGGAATGGACTGCAGACTACATTATTAACGAGTATTTTTCGGATAAGACAAATTTTATCATTTCTGAAAAAAATCGTTATATAGAAAGTATAATAAAAAAAGAAAAATTGTGGTTTTTTAATAATCAGAAAGAAGACGAAATTTTGCTTGCTTTTTTGAATATAGATTCAATAAAACAACTTTCGGGTGTGGAAAATCCTAATAATGAGACAAAATGGAAATATGTTTTAACAAACAGAAGCTCAAAAATTGTTGGATTTAATAAAAATATTGAACAGGTGGAAGTTTTTGATATTTCTAATAAAAAAATGATAATTAATAAATCGCTGACAAAAGACGCGGTGGAAGTTGGTAGTTATCATTGGGTTACAACAATGGGAAATGCGAAATTTTATAGAGAAATTTCAAAATATGTAGATTTTGGAACAAATCAAAAATTATATGAAATTGCAAAACAAAATTGGCTTTATTCTAATAAAGATGCTTATGATTTTGTTTATAGTCTTCTAAATGAGCTACCAAACTTAAGAAATGACCCATTTGATGAGCTTTCATTATTTTTTATAGAATATTTGCATGAAGAAAAAGCAGTTGTTTTTGAGGGTTTTACAAAAGATGAAAAATTAAGTAAATTAATAACAAAAATAGTTAATTACGAAGATATTGAAGATCGAATTTTAGACTGGAAAAATGATTGGAAATTATCTACAAATCAGGAAATTATAATATTAAGATTAATTTTAGAATTTGCTGAAAATGATACACAATTATTAAAAATTTTACAATTTCATTCAGCTATAAGAGAGAAATTTTTGAAACTGGAAAAAGATAATTTGAATATAATAATTTTTGATATTGAATATTGTAAACACCTGATCGAGTGCAATCAACAATTAGAAGCAACTAAAATATTGACCAAACGACTCAAAGAACTTCCCGACGAAACATTATCGGATTTATTGCCTGCAGATGATATTGATTTAACAAGCAATGCCAGTGGACAATTACTTAAAGTGTCTATATTAGAGCTACTTGCAAAATCTGAAGACGCAGAAAAATCGATTTCGAGAATGCTAGAAATAACTATGTTGCAACCACTTTCCAAAGAACGGTTGGATAACTTGGCATCAGTAGCAACAGCCGAATTGAAACATAAAACACAAATAATCAGTAGTTTACTTGATGCAGAAGCTATTGGCACAGCCGATTCTACTTTTGAAGATGTTAAATATCAGAAACTTAAGCAAAAAGAAATTGAGCAAAAATTAAAACACCCAGCTACACGAAAAGGTGGAATGTTTGGCTCGTTGCAAAATTGGATTGCAAATGTAGAAATACCTGATTACACGGTCATTAAGTCATACTCTGAACCATTAACTTCACGAAAATATCCCGAAATATCAAATATTATTACCGATATAAAAGTAGCCTTTGGCTTAGATGGTCTTGAAACTTACATCGCACATGGCGATAAATCCATAGGAATCAAGAGTTTTGAAGGCACTCCCTCATTTTTGATAGTTGGTAGCGAGCATTTGGACGAAGAGTCGCAATATTTTTTAAATTTTTCGGAGTTAGAGTTTGTAATTGGCTTAGAATTAGCACATTTATACTTTAAACATGCACGTATAACTTCATCGGACGTTTGGCGAGGAGCAATGGAAAAAGGAACTCTTGTGCTTGATACCATGCTTAGTGTAATTCCTTTTGTTGGCAGTGTTGGCGGGGCAATAAAACATATTCCAAAACTGAGTTATCTTGCAAAATTTACTCAAAGTGCAGGTAAAATTTCAAAAATAGGTTCAAAAAGTGTAGAAGTTTTAGAAAAAACTTCGTTGGGAGTTAATTTATTTAAGAAAATAAAAAGTAACGACGATAAAACCGAGAAAAAACAGGAACTTATAGCAATTGCTCGTATGCTACAACTTACCGCAGACCGCTCGGGACTACTATTTACTGGTGATTTAAAATCTGCAATTAGAACAATTTTTTTAACATCAAAAACTTATAGTCAAGAATTTGATGTAGCTAATAGATATGGAATTAACGAATTTTTGTTAAGCAAAGATAATAATGGAAATTATAAAAATCAGGAACTTGCAATACGTTTTGCAAGTCTATTTTCATTCTATTTATCAGATGATTACGAAGATTTAAGAAAGATTTTGATAAAAAAGGTTTGATAATATTTTGGAATTTATTCGGAGTGCGACTCTAAGTCGCCCCCGAATAGACCGACAAAAATTATTTATCAATAAAATATCAGTTGCCCCATCCTTTACAGCAACTAATAATTAGATCAATTAAACATCAATTGCCCTGTCCATCAGGAATTGCCCCGTCCTTTAGGACGGGGATTATAATAAACAATAAAAACAGATGGCTTCAGCCCTTTTATCAAAAACAGAATCTATGCCATACATAAAAATTTACATACACATAGTTTGGGCAACAAAAAATAGACAAAAATTTCTTACAAAAGAAATTAGACCACAATTATTTGAACATATCAAAAAAAATGCGAAAGATAAAAATATATTTTTAGACACAATTGGTGGTTGGCAAGACCATATCCATTGTTTAATTTCATTAGACACTTCACAAAGTATAGCTAATATAATAAATTTGATAAAAGGAGAATCATCATTTTGGTTGAACAAAAATAAATTAACCAACACAAAATTTAGTTGGCAAAGTGAATATTTTGCTGTTTCAATTAGTCCGAAAGATATTGAAAAAGTAAGAAATTATATTAAAAATCAAGAAAATCATCATAAAAAAAAGACATTTCAGCAAGAATATGAAGATTTTTTGCAAAAAAGCGGTTTTACAAAAGTAAAGGACTAAAGCCCTCATCGGTGTTTTTAATCTTTATCCCCGACATAAATGTCGGGGCAATTGAAAAATGAACTATTCTCATCGGTATTTTTAATCTTTATCCCCGACATGAATGTCGGGGCAATTGAAAAATGAACTATTCTCATCGGTATTTTTAATCTTTATCCCCGACATGAATGTCGGGGCAATTCATAAATGTCGGGGCAATTGAAAAATATCGGGACAATTTCCAATTTATTCGGGGTGCGACTCTAAGTCGCCCCCCGAATAACAGAGTATTATTCAGATTTCTTAAATCTATATTCAAGAACAGAAATTGCAACATAACTAAAAATTATCAGCATTATTGCCAATGCTTGAAATAGGATTATTAGTAATATTGAAAATATTAAGAAGTTATAAATCAGCTTATTGTTTCTGTAATTAAAACCTTTAAATTTAAGCGAAAACATAGTTATTGGAGCAACAAGCAAAAAAGAAAAAAATATTGTAACAGAAAGTAAAAAAGGTAAAGAAGATAATGTTTTCACAAAAAAAACAATCTTTATATTTAAAATGTCAAAAAACAAAGAAAGATTTGTATTTTCATTGATAATTAAAGGAATAGAAGCCACAAGAATTGCAAAAGCAGGAGTTGGAAGTCCTGAAAATACTGTTGTTTGATTTTCATCAATATTAAATTTTGCTAATCTGAGAGCAGAAAAAACAACAATTATAAATGGAATAAGTAATAAAATTTTATAAGATAAACTTAATTCTATAAAAGGAATATTACTATTAAGAGAAGCAAAAATAAGGTGAAACATTATAAAAGTTGGGGCAAGTCCAAAACTAATAAGATCGGAAAGTGAGTCTAACTGTTTGCCAAATTCCGATGTAGCTTTTAATAAACGAGCAGAAAACCCATCGAGAAAATCAAAAATTCCTGCGATAAAAATCAAAATTGAGGAATATATTAAATATTCTACTCCCTGAAATGATACCAAAATTGCAAGCGAACCACAAAGAATATTCAACGATGTAATAAAACTTGGTATAAAAAATTTATAATTTGTTTTCAAAATACTTTTTTTTTAAGAATTAAGAGCTTAATTTTTATTAGCTTTTACAAAAAAATAATAGGCAAATCTAATAATTAAAGAATTATCAACAAAAAATAATTATTAAAATAAAAAAACTACTATTTTTTACTATAATTTTAAGATGAAAATTTACTTTTGTCTTTTTTTACTAAAAACTCAATACATATAACAAAAATGAAATACCACTTTGAATGTAGCACCTGTGGCACAAAATATTACGATACAAAATTTATGTATCTTTGCCCAATTTGCGAAAAAACGAACACACAGGACCAACCACCAAAAGGAGTTCTCAAAACATTATACGATTATAAAAATATATCATCAAAATTTGAAGACTTAGAAAAAAACAACTTCTTGGATTTGATGCCAATAAATTCGGCAGAAAATATGCCCAATTTAAGAGTTGGAGATACACCTTTATATATGTATCAAGATTTGAATGGCAAAAAACTTGATTATTCGGTCTATTTTAAAGACGATTCTCAAAATCCTACTTTTTCTTTTAAAGATAGAGCTTCGGCACTTGTAAGTGCTTATGCCAAAGAGAATAAGATACAAACAATTGTTGCCGCTTCTACTGGAAATGCAGGAAGTTCGCTTGCAGGAATTTGTGCGGCACAAAATCAGAAAGCAATAATTTATGTGCCAGCATCTGCTCCAAAAGCAAAACTTACACAAATAAAAATGTATGGTGCAGAGCTAAAAACGGTGGACGGAACTTATGATAAAGCATTTGACCTCAGCATAGAAGCCACAAAAAAACATGGGTATTTTAACCGAAATACTGCCTACAATCCATTTACTATTGAGGGTAAAAAAACAGTTTCTTTTGAACTATTTTCTCAATTAAATAAAAATATTCCAGATACAGTTTTTGTTCCCGTAGGCGATGGTGTAATTATTTCGGGAGTTTTTAAAGGTTTTGAAGACCTATTAATGCTTAAAATTATTGACAAGATGCCAAACATAATTGCCGTTCAATCAGAAGGTAGCAGAAATATTTTGGCGAATATGGACAACGATAATTTTGTTTCTGAAAAAAGCAATACTATTGCAGATTCTATTTCTGTTGATATACCACGAAATTTTTTATTCTGTAAAAGTTATATAAAAAAATACCAAACCAGTTATTTAACCGTTTCAGATACAGAAATCATTGAGGCTTCGGTAAATTTGAGTAAAAATACTGGAATTTTTTCCGAACCAGCTGCTGCAACGGCTTTCGCAGGTTTTATGAAATATCAAAAAGAAAATAAAATTATTGAAAATTCTAAAAATGTTATTCTTCTTACTGGTAGTGGACTAAAAGACTTAAATGCGGTTCAATCAATTATATAGGTAGTTCTACTAATTAAGGGTGAAATTTTGAAGTTTAGAATACTCTGATATTAAGATGAATACTTGATTCAAAAAGTTAAATTTTAAAACTAATCTGGTATAAAAGGATTTAGGCTACCCACGTAAGGTTGGACTAAATTGATTTTCAACGATTTGTCGTGGCAAGCGTGGACGCCATAGCCGTCAGGTTAATTTTTTAGATATT
>JAOZQN010000030.1 GCA_029932195.1 Bacteroidales bacterium
AGTTCGTTTATTATTTGATTTGTTTTACTTTTTCTTATGCTAAATATTATTTTGCAATCAGTTGTGAAATTTTGTTCCACTGTTTTCACTCCGTCTTGACTGGCAATATTCATTATGAAATTCATTTTATTATAGCCAAAATTTATTTCCAAAAGGTCGTCTATTGTTTTTACTATTATTTTATTATTTTTAATAGCTTCATCAGCAGCTGTTCTATAGGCATTTATTAATCCAGGAACACCTAATTTTTTTCCTCCAAAATATCTCACAACAATAATTAAAATATCCGTAAGTTCGTGGGATTTTATTTGCCCAAGTATAGGAGGTCCAGAAGAATTTGATGGTTCACCATCGTCGCTTGCTCTAAAATTTTTCTTATCTGCACCAAGCCGATAAGCATAGACATGATGCCGTGCATCGTAGTATTTTTTTCGTAACTCTTGCTGAATTTCTTTAATTTCCGCCTCCGTGCGAACAGGAAAAGCAAAACCATAGAATTTACTTTTTCTGTCTTTAAAAAAACCTTCAGAACGGCAATCTATCGTTTTATAAAAATCATCTTTCATTCTAAAATGTGGTTTAAGTGTAAGGTAAGTAGTAAGTTTTCAAGTTAACGAGTTATCAAGTTAAAAGTTGTCAAGTTGAAGGTTTTAAAGTATAAAATTAAAAGTAATTTACTGAAAATAAATACATTATAGAATTAAAAAAACGCCAGAGTTTTAAACTTGAGAACTTTAAATCTGACAACTTTTAACTCGACAACTTTAAACCTTTCAACTCAATAACGTTAAACTCGACAACTTGATAACTTTCAACTTGAGAACTTGATAACTTGATAACTTTCAACTTGATAACTAATTAGCATTCGTATCCTAAATTGTTGATTGTTTGTTTTACGAACTCTACATTTATATCAGAGCCTTTTATATGAACAGAATTTGAGGCAGGTGTTGCTACAACCTCGTCTATTCCTTCTAATTTTACTACATTTTTTTCTACATTTGCCTTGCAGTGATTGCAAGTCATTCCTTTTACTGTTATTGTTGTTTCAGTCATGGTATTTATTTTTTTATGATTATTCTTAAATTTAGCAATAACTTTTTTGGTCAAAGCTAAAATAATTAAAGCCATCAAAACTATACTTGATAAAATACTAAACCACTCGGGCAAAATATGATTATGCTCGTGCGAATGTAAATTAATAGAACTTAATAACCAGTCTCTTGGGATAAAATTATCAATAAATAAGCCAAACACAATTGCCCCCACAATTATTGAAGTTACATAAGAAATAGTAGCTCGCTTGCCCAATGTTTTTCCCAAAACGGTAATTGTAGCTGCGTTTGTAGCAGGTCCTGCCATTAGAAAAACGAGTGCTGCTCCTGGTGATATTCCTTTCATTAATAAAACCAAAGCTATTGGAACAGAAGATGTTGCACAGACATACAGCGGTATTGATGCTAAAAGAACGACAATCATACTTAAAAAATCGTTTTGCAAATAATTTGCAAAAAAATCATCTGGCACAATAAGTGAAATCCCTGCAGCAAGTAACAAACCTATTAGTAGCCACTTAGCAATATCATCAACAAATTCTATAAAAGCATATTTTAATAATTGGATAATTTTATTTTCCTTTGTGCCTTGATTTGTTTCGCAAGCACAATCAATTTCTTTAAGCTCATTTATTTCGTTGTCTTTTGATATATAATTAGTTAGCAAGCCACCAAATAAACCTGTTAGCAACGCAATAATCGGTCTGATAATTGCAAAAGGTAAACCCATGAGCGAATATGTTACCAAAAGTGAGTCAATTCCTGTTTGTGGGGTGGAAATTAAAAACGAAACAGTTGCTCCTTTTGATGCTCCTTCTTTATGAAAAGAAACTCCTGTAGGTATTACTCCACAGGAACATAGAGGTAACGGAATACCAAAAAGTGCAGCAACAAGAACGGATTTTAAATTCTTTTTACCAAGATGTTTACTAATTGTTTCTTTTTTTATAAAAACATGAAGCACGCCCGCAAACAAAAGTCCTAATAAGAGATATGGAGACATTTCGTTTGTAAGTGTAACAAATTCATGGAAAAAATCAATTATGTATTTCATTAAACTAAGTGTTAAGTTTTTAGTCTTTAGTTTTTAATTTTTTTTCCTTATTTAATTCTATAAGAACTCTAAATTTAATATTAAAAAAATGAAAATTTTAATTCTCAATGGTGCAAACTTAAATCTTTTAGGTGTAAGGGAAAAAAATATCTATGGAAATATTTCTTTTTCTGACTATTACAAGAGTTTGGAAAAAGAATTTAGCAATATTAATTTTGATTATTATCAATCTAATATAGAAGGTAAGTTAATAGATAAACTACATGAAGTTGGTTTTTCTTATGATGGAATAATCTTAAATGCAGGGGCTTATACACATACTTCGCTTGCAATTGCAGATGCTATTGCGGCAATAAAAACTCCTGTTGTAGAAGTTCATATTTCTAACATTTTTAAACGAGAAAAAATTAGACACAAATCATTAATTGCACCAAATTGTATAGGTTCAATTTCTGGTTTTGGATTAAATTCATATAAATTAGCAGTTATATCCATATTAGATAAATAAAAAACATGAAAAAAATAAAAATAGCTCTGTTTTGGCAAATATTAATTGCCTTGGTACTTGCCGTTTTGTATGGCGTTTTCCTGTCGCCTACATACAAACTAACTCAAAAAACGTTCAGTAAACTTGAAAAACATCAGGTTAATACTGCTACCATTCAGAATTTAGCGTCAATTGAAAACATTAAATATGACTCTAAGTCTGAATTTAAGGACAACCTAAAAAAAACATTAACCAGTGAGCAATATGAATTACACAGCGAACGGATAGTACAGGTAACTTCTACAAAATATATTAGTTGGGTAAGTTGGCTTGGTGATCTTTTTATGCGTGCATTAAAAATGATTATTGTTCCGTTGATTTTAACTTCCATTATTTCGGGAGTTACAAATATGGGAAGTGGTGAAAACTTAGGACGATTAGGACTAAAAACAATGGCTTATTACACCATGACCAGTGTTTTTGCAATTATAACAGGTCTATTTTTTGTTAATTTAATAAAACCAGGAAAAGGTGCAGATTTAGGATTTGTCTCAGAAGTTGAAGGCTTGTCAGAAGCAAACGAGTCTTTTGGATCTACTTTATTAGAGATTATTCCAGAAAACTTTTTTGCATCACTTACAAGCGGGCACATGCTGTCAATAATATTTTTCGCAATCCTTTTCGGATTTTTCATCACCAAAGTAAGCGAAAAACCTCGTGTAATGCTCACCGATTTCTTCAATTCATCTTTTGATGTAATGATGAAAATTACTCAATTTATAATAAAATTTACGCCACTTGGTATTTTTGGAATTGTAGCAAAAGTTATTTCGGAGCAGGACGATATAGTTGGGCTTGCTTCACGACTTGGACTTTATATGCTTGTGGTAATAATGGGCTTAGCTTTTCATGGGCTTGTAACTCTGCCACTAATTGTTAAATTTGTAGGAAAAGCAAATCCTTTTGCACACATGAGAGCTATGCGGAATGCCTTAGTAACGGCGTTTTCCACATCATCATCGGGTGCTACGCTCTCTCTAACTATTGATAATGTTAGAAAAAATTCGGGAGTATCTAATCGTATTTCAAGTTTTACATTACCACTTGGAGCAACAGTAAACATGGACGGAACAGCTCTGTATGAGCTTGTTGTAGCAATGTTTATTGCACAGGCTTATGGTGTAGAAATGAGTATTGGAATGCAAATTATTGCTGTAATTACCGCTTTATTGGCTTCAATTGGAGCAGCAGGAATTCCGATGGCAGGTTTGGTAATGATTTCGGTTGTGCTTACCGCAATGGGATTACCACTTGAAGGACTGGGACTTGTGCTTGCAGTAGATAGGATTTTAGATATGTTCCGAACTACAATAAATGTTTGGAGCGACAGCTGTGCAGCAGTTGTTATTGCAAAATCAGAAGGTGAAACATTGAAGGTTTAATTATATTTTATATCGTATCCGTGTAGAGACGTGATTTATCACGTCTCCAATATTATTATTCCGCATGTAGGGACGTGATTTACCACGTCCTAAATTTACAAAATAAACGTAATACAATACTCTGAATAGAGACGTGATAAATCACGTCTCTACGTGTTTGTTTTTCACCAAAATTGGTAGCTAACAAATATTAGAAACCATGAAAATGAAAACTTTTTTTAGCTTTTTTTAATTCTTTTTTAACTTCGTAAAGTAGAATTAATTACTGAATAATTAACAATGAGTAATTTTTAGACGCTTGGAATACAGAACTATACAAGACATAGAAGTGTCGTTTTTAGTTGTCCTCCTAAGTAAGTAAGTGCTTAGTTTTAAGTGTTTAGTTTTTAATTAACTTTCGCCTGATAATAAATACATTAGAAAACAAAAAAGTATTCTTTATCTGTCTATCTGCTTAGATTGACAATTTTAAATAGACGATTTATGATTGATTTGCACTTGATAATAAGCATATTATAGAACAAAAAAGTAAAGATTTTAACCTAATTCAGTATAAAATAAAATAGACCTGTCTGTTTTTAAAAACATGACAGGTCTAAAATATTAGATTGAAAAAATGAAAATGTAATTTAACCTGATTAATTCATAAACTCTAGTTATGAAAGGTGAAAAAGTGCGTCAGTATTGGTAACCGCAAAGTTTTATATTTGAAAAAATAGCGAGCTATTTAGAAAAAATAAAAATTGAGGATTGTCAATAATGATGTGCGTTTTGGCATTGTAATAGAAAGTTTATGAATTAATCAGGTTAAGGCGAAAGCCAATTATTCATTAATAAAGTTAGCTACTAATTCTCATTCCGTAGAAACTTCTATATACAAAATAAAGTGCTACAAGTAAAAATCCTACTCCAATAAAAGGAGCAATATCTCTAAAGTTTTCATTAATAGCAATTTCCATCGCAAGCAGTCCGAATAATGTAGTAAATTTAATTATTGGATTAAGTGCAACCGATGAAGTATCTTTAAATGGATCTCCCACAGTGTCTCCAACAATTGAAGCTTCGTGTAGTGGAGTTCCTTTTTCTTGTAAATCAACTTCTACTACTTTTTTGGCGTTGTCCCACGAGCCACCGGCATTTGCCATAAATATTGCTTGAAATAATCCAAAAACAGCAATTGAAACTAAGTAACTAATAAACAGTGATACAGGGGCATTAGTCGTTTCTGTTGGTGCAGAGAAAAATGCAAAAGCAAGTGCAAAAGCAAATACTGCTACAAATATATTTATCATTCCTTTTTGAGCATATTGAGTACATATTTTCACCACTGCATTAGAGTTTTCTTGCGATGCTTTTTTAGGTCCATTAGGGTCAAGATTAATATGATCTTTTATGTATTGAACGGCACGATAAGCACCTGTTGTAACAGCTTGCATAGATGCACCAGTAAACCAGTAAATTACAGCTCCACCAAGTATAAATCCAAGAATGGTGTAAGGATTAAGAATATTTAAAATCATTTCTGGCTCTATGCCCAAAGTATCTCTTATTAAAAGGATTATGGAGAAGATCATTGTAGTTGCTCCCACAACTGCAGTTCCAATAAGCACAGGTTTGGCAGTTGCCTTAAATGTATTTCCGGCTCCGTCGTTTGCTTCCAAGTAATATTTTGCTTTTTCAAAATCTGGTTTAAATCCAAAGTCTTTTTCAATTTCTTCTTCAATACCATCAATCTCTTCTATCAACGAAAGTTCGTAAACAGATTGCGCATTGTCGGTTACTGGTCCGTAGCTATCTACGGCAATTGTGACTGGTCCCATTCCGAGCATACCAAATGCCACAAGCCCAAATGCAAATATTGATTCGTATTCCATAAAATTTGCTAATCCATAAGTACTTGCAATATAAGCAATAAACATCAAAAATACAAATACCATTCCTGTCCAAAAAGCTCCGAAGTTACCCGAAACAAGTCCCGATAAAATATTTAGCGATGCTCCACCTTCACGAGACGCTTGCACAACCTCCAAAACGTGTTTTGATTTGGGGCTTGTAAATAATTTTGTAAACTCTGGAATAAGTGCTGCTCCAAGTGTTCCTGCACTAATTATTACTGATAATGACAACCAAATTTGATGAGGTAAATGACCAATTAACAAATAACTACTCGCAAATGTTACTGCTATAGATAATATTGACGTTATCCAAACAAGTGAACTTAATGGTTTTTCAAAATCTAAATCATCTGTATTTTTAAATCTCAGATTAGTAATAAAACCATTAATCCAGAAAGCTAGTACTGAGGTGATAACCATAAGAATACGCATAACAAAAATCCAAACTAAAAGAATGGCTTGAATATTTTCAGTAACACCGTCTATATGTTCGGTTACGGCAAGAACAATAAAAGTAATAAGTGCTACACCTGTAACTCCGTAAGTTTCAAAACCATCAGCAGTTGGTCCTACGCTGTCTCCAGCATTGTCTCCAGTGCAATCTGCAATAACTCCAGGATTTCGTGGGTCGTCTTCACCAATTTTAAAAATCACTTTCATAAGGTCTGAACCTATGTCTGCAATTTTGGTAAAAATACCTCCAGCAATTCTTAATACACTTGCTCCCAACGATTCGCCAATTGCAAATCCGATAAAACTTGCTCCAGCATATTCGGCTGGCACAAAAAGCAAAATTATTAGCATCATCATAAGTTCAATACTAATTAGCATCACACCAATACTCATTCCTGCGTTTAAAGGAATATTGAGAAGTTTTAGTGGTTTGCGTTCCAAAGAAGCAAACGACATTCGGCTGTTTGCCAAAGTGTTCATTCTTATTCCAAACCATGCAACTCCATAAGAACCAAGAACTCCAAGTACAGACCAGCCAAGAATTAGTGCTACGCCACCCAACTTCATCTCTTGCAAAAAACCAAAATAAAAACCTACGGCGGCTGCAATAAATACAAACAAAATCATGATTAATTTTCCTTGTTGCAACAGGTAGGTTTTACAAGTTCCAAAAATAATTTGAGCAATTTCAAGCATTGAGCTGTGTGCTCGTATTTT
Organism: Bacteroidales bacterium; assembly: GCA_029932195.1. GTDB lineage: Bacteria > Bacteroidota > Bacteroidia > Bacteroidales > JAOZQN01 > JAOZQN01. The sequence continues at coordinate 7,104 of JAOZQN010000030.1, forward strand.
TTTCACTTTAAGATATTGGTAAAACCCAAAAAATAGACCTAATGTAGTAATTAGAAATCCCCAGTATAAGAGTTTTCCTCCTTCTCCCAAATCTGGTATAACCAAATCTGCTTCACTTGCAAACGTAAAAAGCGGTGCTAGTATCAACAACAACATCGCCAGTAAACCTTTTTTTTTCATTTTTTAAAAATTTAAAAGATTAAAAGATTAAATTATAGTTCTTTAAATAAGACTACAAATATAGCTTTCATTTTTAAAATAAAAAAGTATTTTGATTATAAATTGAAAAAACAGCAAAAAGATATTTTATTAAAATTTGAGTAACTACACAGGAGTCTATCTATTTTATTTGCAAAAGCAGGAAATATTATTAACTTTGTGCAATGATTTTGATAAAAAAAGTATCTAACAAGATTAAAGATTATTTTGTTCTACAAAAAAAATATGTAGAATTAGAATCTAATCATGCTAAATTATTGATAGCGTAAATTAAAGGTGCTTTAGTTATAATTGTTGTATTGCTAAATTGTTAAAAAATAACATATTAACAATTAAACAATTTTTAGCAATATCACCATTAAATAAAGTCAAACCTTTATATTATGCAATAAAAGACTGTTTAGAACAATCTACCACCGTTGGTAGTGACGAAACAGGAGCTTCTGTTGACGGAAAAAAAACAATGGATGTGGGTTTGGCAAAATTCACTAATGACCTTTAATTTATTTGGCAAAATCAAGAGGGCAAAAAGTAATAACAGAGCTTTTTCCCAACGGTTTTAAAAATGCAATTATAGGAACAGACCGATGGGTTGCACAATTAAATACACTAGCAAAAAGACATCAACTATGTCTGGCACATTTACTTAGAGACTTGGTTTATCTAATAGAGACTAAAAAATCCAGTTTTGCAAAACAAATCAAAGAACTTTTTTTGGAAGCAATAAATCTAAAAAAACAAAAACTGAGTCCACTCCGACAAGTGTATTTCTGTCAAAAATCAAGGCGGATACAAATTTTAAAAACGGAGTTTACTCACTGTAAATGAGTATTTTAAAATTTTCATCCAACGCCGAGTTTGGCAAAAAGACGCTTGTCGGAGTGGACTCAAAACTCAAATATAGAAAAAACAACCCAATTGTTATGCAGGGAGAAAGTAAACTGGACACTTTAATAGAAAAAGAACTTTCTACTGAGGACTACAAAAAAAACTGAAACTTTACGTAAATCAATGGTTAAGCACAGGAACCCTATCTTTACATTTTTGTATTATGAAAATGTAGAGCTGGATAATAGTGCCTCAGAAAGAGCAATAAGAAATATAAAAGTTAAACAAAAAATATCTGGACAATTTAAAACAGACAAAGGTGGTGAAAGTTTTGCCATACTTAGAACTATTATTGATACAGCAATTAAAGCTAAAGTTGATGTTAAAGATACTCTTAACTTAATTGCACACTCAAAGTGTTGTCCTGTATAGCTACTAGAAATCAATGATTTATTATTTCAACAAAAAACGTTATAATCAGCTTTCTTTGTATTTTCCAAGGTATTTTACGCATCTCTTTCCTTCCTACCTTATTTTATCAAGAGCTTTTTCAGCTGCATTTTGTTCTGCTTCTTTTTTGGAGTTAGCTTTTCCTTTGCCCAGAATTTCGTCTTTCATAACAACATATGAGATAAAATTAAAACCATTTTTACATTTATCTGTTATAAAAATAACATCTTTGTGCTTTTTTTGAGACCATTCAATTATCTGACTTTTATAATTATTATCAGTGTCAATAAGTTCTTGAAGGTCTATATGTTTTTCAACTATATTATTAATTACAAAATTATAAGTTGTATAAAAACCTCTATCAAGATATATTGCTCCAATAAATGATTCAAAAGCATCTCCATATATATTTTTTTTACTAACAGACGGGTTGGTGTGAAGGACAATAAATTTTACTATCCCTATTTTTTGGGCAAGCGAATACAAGTTTTTCCTGTTTACTATTTTGGAACGTGTTTTGGTAAGAAACCCCTCGTCTTCTTTAGGAAATTTACGGAAGAGATAGTCGCCAATAATAGCGTCAAGAACTGTATCGCCAAGATATTCTAAGCGTTCGTTATTTACCGTTTTTCCTGTATGGTCTATGTAGGTGGCAGATTTGTGAAGGAATGCCGTTTGAAAATATTCTAAATTTATAGGATAAAAACCAAGAACTTCTTTTAAGTCTTTTTTTTCTTTTTTATCCTCTTTATTAGAAGAGATAAGTTTAAAATATGATTTTATCCTATTAAGCATATATTAGTTGCAAGTTTCAGGTTACAAGTTTCAGGTTGCAACCTGAAACTTATAACTTGTAATTAAGTAGTTAGTCATATATAATCGACACTTTTTTACGGTCTCTTTTTCTGTTATACTTCGTTAAAAAATACTTCCATAACAATGGCTATGCAATTTTTTTTGCCTTGCATAACAAAAAAATAGCCTCGTAAAAAGTGACGATTATATACAACTAACTACTTATATTTTTTTAAAAATAAGAGAAGCGTTATGTCCTCCAAAACCAAAAGTATTGCTTAAAGCATAATTTATTTCTCGCTCTTTGCATTTATTTGGAGTTAGGTCTAATCTATTGTCTATATCAGAGTCAACATTATCTAAGTTAATTGTTGGTGGGACAATATTATTTTTCATTGCAAGAATAGCAGCTATTGCTTCTACGGCTCCTGCACCTCCGAGCAAATGCCCTGTCATTGATTTTGTAGAACTAATACTTAATTTATAAGCATGCTCTCCAAAAACAGTTTTAATTGCTTTTGTTTCAGCAATATCTCCGAGAGGAGTTGCTGTTCCATGTGGATTCACATAATCCATTTGTTCTGGTTTTATGCCGGCTTCTTTTAATGCAACTTCCATTACTTTTGCTGCTCCTCTACCTTCTGGGTGAGGTGCCGTAAGGTGGTATGCATCTGCTGTTGCTCCTGTTCCTACAAGTTCGCAGTAGATTTTTGCACCACGTTTTTTTGCATGTTCGTATTCTTCAAGAATTAAAGCTGCTCCACCTTCTCCCATAACAAATCCATCTCTGTCTTTGTCGAAAGGACGAGATGCTATTGCAGGATTGTCGTTTCTTGTAGATAGTGCTCGTAAAGCATTAAAACCACCAAGTGAAGGAGGATTAATTGGTGCTTCCGAACCTCCGGTAATAAAAATATCGGCTCTTCCTAGTCTTATATTATCAAATGCCTGAATAATAGCATGAGCAGACGATGCACAAGCTGAAACTGTGGCAAAGTTTGGTCCTCTAAAATCATATTTCATAGAAATATGACCTGCAGCTATATCGCTGATAATTTTAGGTATAAAGAAAGGATTAAATCGTGGAACTCTGTCATTTTCAATATATTCTATAACACCTTCAGCCAAACTTTCTATTCCACCAATTCCCGAACCCCAAATTACTCCAGCTCTATCTTTATCTATTTTTTCAATGTCAATTTTAGAATCTTCGTAGGCTTCTTTTGCAGAGATTAGTGCAAAGTGTGCATAATAATCTAATCTGCCAGCTGTTCTTCTGTCTAAGTAATCCTTTGGATTGTAATTTTTTATTTCGCAAGCAAATTGCGTCTTAAAATTTTTAGTGTCAAAACGTTCTATTGTTGCAGCACCACTTACTCCATTTTTTAGGGATTCCCAATATTCAGGAATATTTTTACCTATAGGAGTTATGGCTCCTAAACCTGTTACAACTACTCGTTTTAATTCCATTTTTTTAGTTATGTTATTGTGTGGAAAGTTGAAAGTTATCGTGTTGAGAGTTATCGTGTTGTTAAGTTATCGTGTTGTTAAGTTATCGTGTTGTGAGTTATTTTATTTGGAATTTAAGTTGCAAGGTTTATAACTCAAAAACACGATAACTCAATAACTTAAAAACACGATAACTCAAAAACTTAATAACTCAATAACTCAACAACACGACAATTTTATAACTCTATTTTGCGTTTGTTTCAATATAAGAAACTGCATCTCCTACTGTTCCAATTTTTTCTGCTTGGTCGTCTGGAATTGCAATATTGAATTCTTTTTCAAATTCCATTATTAATTCTACAGTATCCAAAGAATCTGCTCCCAAATCATTTGTGAAAGTTGCTTCTAATGTTACTTCGTTTTCGTCAACTCCTAATTTATCAACGATAATTGCTGTTACTCTTGATGTGATGTTAGACATGATTTTTAATTTTTAGTTAATAATTTTTATATGTATGTTTGCAACTGCAAATAAAACAATTTTTACTTTAAAATCAAAATAAATTTTAAAAATGGATAATTTTTCTAACAGAGTAAACTTGGACTCTATAAAACAAACTGCTGATAATCTTAGACTTGAGTTGTCTAAAGTTATTGTTGGGCAAGATAAAATGATTGAACAATTTCTTATTGCAATACTCTCAAATGGACATGTTTTGGTCGAAGGAGTGCCAGGAGTTGCTAAAACTCTTACTGCAAAATTGATTGCCAAAACTCTTTCTGTAAATTTTTCACGAATACAATTTACTCCCGATTTAATGCCATCTGATGTTCTTGGAACAAATATTTTTAATATGCAAACTTCTAAATTTGAGTTTAATAAAGGTCCTATTTTTGGAAATATTGTTTTAATTGATGAAATAAATCGTGCTCCTGCCAAAACTCAGGCTGCACTTTTTGAAGTTATGGAAGAACGGCAAGCCACAATTGACGGAAATAAATATATGATGCCACCTCCATTTATTGTTTTTGCCACACAAAATCCAATAGAGCAAGAGGGGACATACCGTTTACCCGAAGCTCAATTAGATAGATTTATTTTTAAGATAGAAGTTGGTTATCCTACCCTTGAGCAGGAAAATGAAATTTTGAAACGGAGCCACGAAGACGGTGGAGTTTCTCAAATAGACCAAATTAATGAATTACTAACTGCCGAAGAGATTGCAGATTTTCAGAAAAAAACTAAAGCTATTCATATTGATGATAAATTAAGAAGTTATATTGCCGAAATAGTTTATAAAACCAGAAATAATAATGCATTATATCTGGGAGCTTCGCCAAGAGCTTCGCTTGCAATAATGAACACGAGCAAAGCCTATGCTGCAATAAATGCCCGCGATTTTGTTACACCAGACGACGTAAAAGAAATGGTATATCCAGTTTTACGTCACAGGATTATCCTTACACCCGAAAAAGAAATGGAAGGAATAACTCCTGACGAAATTATCAAAAACATAGTAGAAAGTGTAGAAGTGCCAAGATAATTTTTTGATGACATTACTTTGTTAAGTTTTGAGTATTTAGTTAGCGACAAACACGTTTTCAAGTGGCGAAAAGCCAAGTTGGAAAGTGTTTTACAACGAAACACTTTCCAACGTGGCTTTTCGCCACTTGGAAACGTGTAACACTACTGTAACACTACTAAAAAACAAAAAACACCTACAAGCAAAGCAAGTAAGTGTTTGATATTTAGGGTGGAGAATAGGGGAGTCGAACCCCTGACCTTTTGACTGCCAGTCAAACGCTCTAGCCAACTGAGCTAATCCCCCAAAACTTGTGCAAAGATATTAATTCTTTTTTTCTAAAAAAATAAAATTCAAATTTAGAGTAAAATTTTTTATCTTTGCAAAATGATAAAAATAAAAATATTACTGTTATTATTTGTAATAATTGCAAATACGAGTTTAATTTCTGCCCAAAAAACAGATTTAGAAAATGCTGATAATTCAATAATTAACGCATTAAAAACATTGAAAAATGATAAAACTCTCAAAAATGCTGGAGTTGGATTTTATGCTATTGATATAAATACTGGTGAAATTATTGCCGAACTAAATTCCGAGTTGGCTCTAAAACCAGCTTCAACAATGAAATTGGTTACAACGGCAACTGCCTTAGAAATTTTTGGTGCAGACTATCGTTTTGAAACTCAGATATATTACGATGGAGAAATTGATACCGTAAATAAAGTTTTAAATGGAAATATCCACATTGTGGGAGGAGGCGACCCTACGCTTGGCTCAAAATATTTTAGAGAGACAAAATCCAAACAATTCTTAAACGACTGGACAAAAGCAATTAAAGACCTAAAAATTGACAGTATCAATGGCTCAATTATTGGCGATGCCACAATTTATAGTTGGGATATTGTGCCACCAACTTGGTCGTGGGAAGATATGGCAAATTATTTTGGTGCAGGAGCTTGTGGATTAACTGTTTATGACAATAGATACACCCTTCATTTTGAGACGAGTTCACGAATTGGTGGTAGCACAAAAATCACCAAAATAGAGCCAACAATTCCTAATCTCACTTTTGAAAATACAGTAAAATCAGCAAATACAAATTCCGATAGATCCTATATTTTTGGCGAGCCTTACAGTTATTCCAGATACATAAGAGGCGAACTTCCAGCAGGAAAGGACGACTACAAAGTAAAAGGATCTATGCCAGATCCCGCATATTTTGCTGCCTACGAGCTTGAGCAAAATTTGATTCGCACAGGAATAAAAATTTCCAAACCTGCTACAACAATCAGGCTTTTGGAAAAGGAGGGTAAACTTATAAAAAAGCGAACTAATAAAATTCACACCACTTACTCCCCTACTTTAATAAAAATTATAGAAAAAACTAATCTTATAAGTATTAATCTTTTTGCCGAGCATCTGCTAACTCACATAGGATTAGAGAAAAACAAAAACGGATATACCAAAGACGGTGCAAATGCTATTGAATATTTTTGGGCTACAAAAGGCATGAATACTGGTGGGTTATCAATAAATGATGGCAGTGGACTATCTCATTACAACACAGTTACACCCAAACAACTTGTTTTTATTCTTTCTTATATGAAAACAAAAAGTAAATATTCCGAACAATTTTACAACACTTTGCCTATTACTGGTAAAAGTGGAACTTTAAAAAGCGTTTGCAAAGGCACAGTAGCACAAGGTCTTATTCATGCCAAAAGTGGTTCGGTTCGGAATGTCAGGTGCTATGCTGGTTACACAACATCGTATTCGGGTAGAGAAATTGCTTTTGCAATGATGCTTAATAATTTTAATTGTTCTTCTTATAAGGCAAAACAAAAACTGGAAAATCTAATGATTGCTCTTGTTAAACTTACTGATTAATTATAAAAGAATGGAATAGGTCTATTAGGCAAATTAAAATTAATAATTACCCATTTAACTTGTTCTTTTAACTTCTAACTTCTTCAATAAATACTTAAATATACTTATATTCACGCATTTATTGAATTGTTAGAAATTAAAATAACTGCCTTAAATTGGATAATTATTAATTTTAATTTGCCTTACAACTATTTTTTCAATAGTATTGATAGAAGGTGAAGATACATAAAAGTATTTCCGTATTTTACAAAATATGGACTTCAGACCTCAAAAACTTCAGCTAACTAACATGCTTAAACCATTAAATATCAAGCAATAAAGCAAAACTGGACATAAAACTTTAACCCTTTTAGAATTACATAAATAAAAAACTTTTACCACAAACTAAAAATACACCAAACAACATATAAATACACAATTTAAAAAAAAGTGAAGATTAAAACTTAGAAAAAATCAAATTTCATGTATTTCACAAAAACAAAGGGTAGTTTACAAAGTGGTAGTTTATAATTGTTGTATAAATATTCAGTACTCAATACAGAATATTCAATATTCAAGTAAAAAATAAATAAAATGAACATTGAATATTCAATTAAATATTTGATAAATAGAAATATATAAACAACTTGCGAAAGCAAATTGAATATTGGATATTCTGTATTGAATATTGAATATTCAAAAAAACAGATTTTTTTTGTGAAATAAAACTACCACTTTGGAGCACTACCAAAAAAAGAGCGTATGACATTAAACATCAATAGAGTATAGAGATGTCCATTTTTTTAGCACTGATTTTTTGAGGTATATAGACGTAAATTTTGTATCGCCTTTTTATTCATCTTTTATTTTTAAAAAGAACTTAAAAAATCAACTAAACCTTTCATAGAGTTTGGAACTTGGTCTCCTGCCATAATAACTTCAATAAAAACATAAATAGGATATATTAATAATATTAAAATAAATCGTTTTTTTATCAAATTTTCTGAAATTGCTCTCCAAACCAAATAGATTGTAATAGGAATACCTATAAACGAAGCAAATATAACTCCTGGGGCGTAGCTATTAAAATAGAACAGCCAATATAGGTGTTGTAAACCGTTGCCAAAAGGCAGAGAAGCTAAAATTAATGAACTAATTGCAAGCGTTTTTTTGTTTTTGAAATACGAGAATAATGCGATTAAAATAAAACCGAATGCACTTGAGGCTATCAACCATACTCTTCCTGCAAATACTGGCAAGGGAGGTGAGTCTGGAAAAACATTAGACCACCATTCAAAAATAAACCATTCTTCTAATTCGTGAAACAAATAAACTATTGGAATTAGCCAAATAAGTTTAGTAAAAGGTATTTTATTTAATTTATTCATTGCTCTTTTATTTTATTAAAACTTCCCGTTTTTTAGTTAATATATTTATTACAATTGAGATGCAAAATAAAATAAAAATTTTTTTTTAACCAAATTTTTCTAAATTTTTTATTTAATATTATATTTGTCTAAATATTCTATACTCAAATTCTGCATATTATGAAAAAAACAACTCTTTTAATAATAAGTCTTTTTTTTGTGAGTAATATCTTTTCGCAAACTATTACTTTCAGGGACTCAATAGATATTACTCATTATCAGATAAGTCTGGAAATTGGTGATTATAATAATCAGCAAATAAAAGGAAATACAAAATTAGAATTTTGTCCTGCTTTTGATAATACCAAAAATATAAAATTGGATTTATTCAAATTAAATGTTGATTCTATATTTTATGAGAATAAAAAAATAACAACATGGAAATATAATAATGAAGTTATTAATATAAATTTATCAGATAAAATAGACAAGAAGGATACTGTAGAACTTATCGTTTTTTATAATGGAAAACCACAAAAAGACCAACGATGGGGAGGATTTTATTTTTCTAAAAAAGATGCTTTTAATATGGGAGTAGGAATGGCTGCCTATCCGCATAGTTTTGGGCGAGTTTGGTTTCCTTGCGTAGATATTTTTACAGATAAAGCAACTTATGATTATTTTATAACAGTAAATAACAATAGAACAGCAGTTTGTTCTGGCTTACTTAAAGAAGTTATTGACAATAAAAATAATACAAAAACTTATCATTGGCAAATTAAAGATGAAATCCCTACATATTTGTCTTCTGTAGCAGTTTCAAATTACGACCTTTTTAGCAAAACTTATAACGGTATTGAAGAGAAAATCCCTTCTGATATTTATGTATTTGAAAATAAAATAATTAAAGCAGAAAAATCTTTCAAAAACCTACACGATGCTGTTCGTATATTTGAAGAGAAACTTGGTGCTTATTCTTGGGAACGTATTGGATATGTGGAAACTACGTTTAATGCAGGAGCAATGGAACATGCCACAAATGTTACTTATCCTAGTTATGCTGTAAATGGAACTTTAAAAAATCAAGATTTATTTGTTCACGAATTGTCTCACAGTTGGTTTGGTAATTTGGTAACTTGCAAAACATCGGAAGATATGTGGTTAAATGAAGGCTGGGCAAGCTACTGTGAAGCTCTTTTTAGAGAGTTTTTTTACGATAAAGAAAACTACAAAAAATATGTTCGTGAAAATCATTTTAAAGTGCTTACAAATACACACTTACGAGATGGAGCATATTTTTCGGTATATGGCATACCACACACAAAAACTTACGGAAGCACAGTTTACGATAAGGGAGCAGATGTAGTTCACTGTTTGCGAGGGTATATGAGCGATAGTTTATTTTTTGCAAGTGCGAAAAATTATTTGAAAGAATTTGCCTACAAAAACGCTGATACAGAAGACTTAAAAAACTCTTTTAGCAAAACGTCTAATATTGACTTAACCGATTTTTTTGATTTCTGGATTTATTCCAAGGGTTTTACTTTTTTTGAAATAATAAGTCATAATAATTATGAAAAAGATGGAAAATATTATACAGAAATAGAAGTAAGACAAAGACTTATAGCTGCCAAAAATTATGCAAATTCCAATCGCATAGAAATATTTTTTATGAATGAAGAGATGGAATTTAAAAAAAGAGTTTTTGAATTTTCGGGAGAATTAGGCAAAAAAACATTTGAACTTCCATTTAAACCAATAGCTATTTATTTAGATTTAGAAGAAAAAACAGCTGATGCAACAGTTGATAATTATAAATTTATAGAAACAAAAGGAAACTATGATTTTGATGCTACATTGGTAAAAATAAAACTATTAAACATTATAGATAAAGCATTTTTAAGAGTTCAAAATTGCTGGATTGAACCTGAAGGCGTGAACAAAAAATACGAATTAAATACGCATTATTGGAAAATAGAAGGAGCATCACACGAAAAAATTGATGGAGAGATAAAATTTTATTACAAAAATAATTATTATACTGATAAATTTGCAAATAATAAAAATAATATAATTTTATTATATCGTGCGACACCAAAAACGAAGTGGAGAAAAATAGAATTTAAAAATAATAAAAAAGAAGGGTGTATTTCTTGCGAAATAAATTTGGGAGAATATGTTTTTGCAAAAAAATAATTCGTAATGAACAAACAAGAATATGAAATAATGTTTCGTTTTGAGGAAAATTATTGGTGGTATGTTGGCTTACACGAACTTATACTATCTTATATAAATAAATATTCAAAAGGAAATTTAGACAAAAAAATATTTGATGCTGGTTGTGGCACAGGCAAAATGTTAGATATGTTGTCTAATTATTCACATACAGAAGGTATTGATTTTTCGGAGGAAGCAGTTTTTTTCTCAAAGAAACGAGGCATAAAAAACATCAAAGTTGCCGACCTTAACGAATGGAAACCCGTAGAAAATAATTATGATTTTATTATTAGTGCCGATGTTATTTGTTCTATTGGCATAAAAAATGATATGAAAATAGTAGAAAATTTTATGAAATCTTTAAAGAAAGATGGAATTTTGATATTAAATCTGCCTGCTTTTGAAGTTTTGAGACGAAATCACGATAAAGCTGTTTTTGTTGCAAAAAGATACAATAGAAAAGATTTTGTTTCTGAATTAAAAAAAAGAAGATATAAAATTAATTTTACTACTTACCGTTTGCCAGCTCTATTTTTTATAATTTTAATAAAAAAGTTTTTTGAAAAACTCTCAAAAAATAAAAAAGAAGAGTCTGACCTCAAAGATATTTCAAAAACACTTAATTCTATATTGTTGTTTTTTAACAGAATAGAAAATTTCTTTTTAAAAAAAGGTTTATGTCTTCCTTTAGGGAGTTCACTGTTTGTTGTTTTAGAAAAATAAAAATAGCCAGTTATTCATTTAAAATGAACAATTTGTTGTGGTTTTTTTCATCAGAACGAGGCACAAAAATAATAAAAAAAGCGAATAATATCAATTTTTTTGAAATTTATTCGCTTTTTAAGAAAAAATAAATAAAAATTTATTCTTTTACGATTTTTGTTGTAAATATTTCATTATCTGTCTGAATTTTAATAATATAGATACCGTTCTCAAAATTTGATAAATCAATCATTTCGTTTTGTTGTATTTCTGTTCGTTCAATTATTGTTTTTCCTGTTATATCGGAAATTGATAATTTTTGAATATTGTTATTTGCAAATTCAAAATTTAATATTCCGTTTGTTGGGTTTGGATAAATTGAAATTCCGTTTTGTTGCAATGTTTCAATATTAACAAACGCATTTACTTGAATATCAAAATTGCAATTTGCAGGATTTCCTGCGTTATCTGTTATTGTCCAAATTACTGTTGTAGAACCAATTGGAAAATTTGCGTTTTCTAATGTTGCAGAACTATTAAAATCATTAATTACAGTAAAATCACAATTATCACTGCTCTCTGTTGGGTCAAATTCTGTTCCTGAAACAGTGTAAGCTGTCTCGCCTTCAAATAATTGCTTGCTCTGATTTTCTATGCAAGTTATTGTAGGGACAGTATTATCTGCAACTTCAACATTAAAAGTAACTTCTACAAAATTTCCTGCATCGTCTGTTACAGTTAAAGTTATTTCAGTAGTTTCCGAAATTATTGAGCTTGCTGTTGGACTTTGCGTAATATCTAAATCATTATCACAATCGTCTGTGGCTGTTACGTCTCCTGTGTAATCGGGTAAACTTACTTCGCAATTTGCGTCTGCATCAACTTGTTGAGTGTTGTGAGTTGAAGTTATTTCTGGGTCTGTAATATCTTCGTTAATTATTACTATTTCTGAAAAAGTATAATTACAACCACCGTCATTTACTATTGTTAAAGAAACATTGTATTCACCTTCGCTTGTGTATGTATGCGAAATATCTCCTACTGTATTGTAATCTTCTACGCCATCGCCATCAACGTCCCACGAATAAGTTGCTCCCGCATCTGCATTTGTTGATAAATCTGTAAAATCTGTTGGTGTATTTACGCAACCTGTTGAATAACTATAACTTGGAATGGGTTGTGTGCAGTCAGCAATACTAAATTCTCGTGTTTCGGCAATTCCCCAAATTCCATTATCATCTCGCACTCTGAACGAAATATTGTAATCGCCAACTGCTTGTCCTGTCATATCAAGTGGAATATTCATATTTACTTCGCCATCTTTTGTTAGCGTTACTGGTGTGCCGTTTCCTGCTCCCGGGTCTGTGCCGATAAAATATTCCATTTCTGTTATATTTTGTGCTGGTGTTTGTGTAGGTGTTTCCGAAATATAAAAATTCCGTCCTTCATACAAACTCCATTTGCCATCGCTGTCTTGCATACGAATAAACAAAACGTGATGCCCTACTGACAGACCACTTATAGAAATTTGTGTGTCAAAATCTACTGTGCTTCCACTTGTGAAACTTATTTCTGTTCCACTACCAACTCCGGGGTCGGCATCAAAAAAGTATTCCATTTTGATGATTGTTTGCGATTGTGCCACAAAACCAAATAACATTATTATGATAAAGATTTTTATTTTTTGCATAATTTTATTTTTTTAAAGTTAATGAATTTAAAATTAATTGTCTAATAATCAATAAACTAATCATTAACCTGCCCTTCAATATGAATATCAATTACTCCGTCTTCGGGAACTACTGAATTATTGATAATCATTTGCATAATTTGTGGGATTGCTGGCATTGGGCTTGTGGTATATGTTGCATTGCCACCAACAGGGAAAGGATACAAACCACCATAAATTCCAATATCTGTACCATCTGTTCCTGCTCCTATTGCTGGCGAACCGCCTTGAACATTGTAATCGTCAATATATTCATAGGTTTCTGAATAAGTTCCTGTATTTACAAATAAAGGGTCTGTTGCTTCAATATTGCCTGTGGCTGTATTTGTGCCGTAAGAAAAAGAAGAATTAGCATGACCATAAGAAATATTATTTGTAAAAATACAATAATCTGTATAAGGTGATGAAACTCCTAAATCACAATAATAAAAAATATTATTTTGAAAAGTTATATACTGTGTATACCAAAAAGCATCCTTATTGCCAATAATAATATTATTAGTAAAAATAATAGAACCTCCTTGTGCTTTAATTTGTCCATTTTGTTCAATTATAATAATATTATTTCTAAATACTAAATTTGGATAATTGTCTTGTATAGCAATATTATTAATAACATTATTTACAAACTGCCAATTATTTTTAGGACTTGAACCTGCATATATACTCTGAATTTTGTTTCTTTTAAAAGTAATATTATCAATATTTGGATTATTGCTTGGAAAAATGCCCACCATTATAAATCCAATAACTAAACTATTAGATGGATTTGTAGGGTCTGCATCATTTACAAAATATAAGTCATTTATTTGTGTGCTGAAATCATACTGATTATCAGTATTATATCCTGATCCAATTAATATCAGACTTTTGTTTATTGTAATATCACCATAAGAAGTATTTGACCCCGACACAAATAAAGTATCCCCTTCGTTTGCGGCATCAATAGCTGTTTGTAGGTTATCATACATTGCTCCACTATTTGGGTTGTTATCTACTGTAATAATTTGTGCGTTTGCACTTATAGCAAAAAATAAAATTGCTACGAAAAATAAATTTAATTTTTTCATTGTTTTTAAAGTTTAAAATTGTTTGTGAAAAATTGATTTGTGAAAAAACTTGCAAAGTTCTTTTATGTTCCTTGCAAGTTTAAATTTAGGATAAAAATTAGTCTTCTTCTTTTTCTTCTTTATCAATAATTTTTAATCCATTTTTATTTTCTGCTTTTTTCTTTTTTTCTTTTAGCTTTTTTTCTTTTAGCTTTTTTAAATTAACGCTTGAAAATTCATGCGGAAATTCCTTCATAATTTCACGCACAAATTTTTCTGTATATTCTTCATTAATATCACTTTTTATTCTTTCAAAACTCATTTTTGTCCAATTTCTGCTTTCAATATAAGTTTTGATAATAATTGCTGCTTTTTTAAATTTATTTTTCTTGTATTGATGTCTTTTTACAAGAAATATTGAGCCTGCATATACAATTATTAAACTAATTATACTCCACATAGTCCATTTTTCTGGTATCGGACAAAATTCATTAAAAAATTTGAACCACGCAAACAGAAAAACAGGTAGAACAATAAAGGATATTAAAAAGATATCACCAATTTTAGATTCTCTTATAAATTCAATTAATTTAAAAGCATCGTTTGTTTTCATAATTTTATGAGTTAAGAGATAGTATTACTGTATGGCTTGCTAAACAAAAATTGTTTTGGATTTATTTTAGATATTTGTTGCATTATATCATCACCCATTGCTGCAATAAAATCAGCCTTCATCAACCTGAAATTGCCTGCGGTAGTAACCATATAAAAATCAGAACCGTATAATGTTCTGCTCCTTATTTTTTCATTATCTTCAATTTTTTTTCTAATAAGATTATAAATTGTCCTATTAGAAATTAAAGAAGAAACGTCTGCAAACACATTATCATATTTTGCCATAAAATCAAATATGCGAGCTACTTGGCTTGTTTCATTATTTTTCATTTTTTCCCATTCATCACCACCTGCAAAATGTGCAAAATTTAATTTTAATTTCGGAAACGAATATAGTACAGACTCCCAGTTTTTAGGGTCATTAAAAAATTCGCCAATTTTTTTCGAAGCAAAAGGATTAAGATGTGTAAACGTTTTATCTATTGGTTCTAATTCTCCGTTGGTATCAATTTCTTGCCCCTGCACTCTAATAAATTGTTTTGTTGTATGAATAGAATTTCCACCACAATGCGTAGTAACTGGAATATTCTTTTTTTCACAAACTTCAAAAATTTTCATTAAATTATTATCCGAAGGTAAGTATCCGAGTGCTGGATAAATTTTTACGCCAAAAAAACCGCCTGAATTTATTAAAGCATTAGAAAATATTTCAAATACATTAGGATTATTCGGGTCAATAGCTATAAAAGGCAAAATTTTATCTGGGAATACATTGTTCCTTAAATTTTGCATATTCTCAATCTGCTTATCGTATGGAACAAATGGTTTACTCTCCCAACCCCATTCCATATCCATCATTAATGGGGTGAAAATTGTTTTTTCGGGATAATACGAAATCAATTTATCTGCTACTTCTTTAATAGATTTTTGATTTCCAAAATCAAGGAAATAAGCTATATTACTTGCAAAATCCGTTTCTGTATCTTTTTTTAAAATATGTAGAATATCTTCTATTTTATCTACCATATTGTGTTTTGCCTGATATTCTGTTGGCAATTTCATGAAGCCATATTTTTTAGGCACACTTTCAAAATTCATAATATGACAATGAATATCATAAGACGTTTCATCATCATTAATCAATTCTTTCATTTTCGGATGCACTCTATCTAATGGATTTTCAGAAATTTTATCTACTTCAATAATGTTGTTTGGCATAATTTATAAAATTTTAGTTTTATTTTATCTTATATATTTTTATTTAATTAGTGGTGTATAATTTTTCTAAATTCATCAATATTTATAACATTTA
>JAOZQN010000911.1 GCA_029932195.1 Bacteroidales bacterium
ATTAAATCATTCAAAATTATTAAAAATTAATACACATGAAAAAAGTAACTTTAATATTAGTAGCAATATTATTTGCAGTAACAGGAATTTTGGCACAAGTGCCAAATCAATTCAAATATCAAGCAGTTTTACGCAATGCAGACGGAACAATAATAGCAGAAGAAAGCGTAATAATTGATATTTCCATTTTAGAAAGCGATCTTGTTACAAGCGTATTTGACGAAACACATACTGTAACAACAACTGCACAAGGTTTAATTAATTTAAACATTGGTTCGGTAGAAGATTTAAGTGTAATAGATTGGACAGCAGACGATTATTTTATTGAAATAACTGTAAATGGCACAATTATGGGAACAAGCCAACTTTTGAGTGTGCCTTATGCCTTACTTTCAGAAACAGCAAGAACATCTGCCGATTGGACTGCCGATGTGGATACGCTTTATAGTGCAGTTGATAGCACTTTGGTTATTAAAAATGGTAAGATTGGAATTGGGACAACAGACCCAGAAGGAGAATTAGAGTTGAAAAATGGACAAATCAGGATAAATAATTCAAGTTATTCAAGAATTGAATATTATATTAATGGACTTGATAACTGGACAACAGGAACAAGAACAGATGACGATTATTATATTTGGCGTGGAGTAGGTTCTTCTGGCAATGTTTTAATTCCAACGGGGAATACAGGTATTGGCACAGTAACCCCAAACACTAAATTAGAAGTTACTGGCGAGATTACTGCAAACAGTCAAAATTCTTTTCGTCAAGTTCATGGCGATTATGGTGTTATTCATAGAATTGACAATAATGCTTACTACTTGTTAAGCACAAATGCAGAAGATCAATATGGTATGTGGAATGATTTTAGACCTCTTGTTTATAACATCATAAACGGTAATATTTCTTTAGGACAAGCAGTATATGCTAATAACAGTAACCATTTCGTAGGTATTGGTCTTGGAAATAATAATCCAGCTTATCCATTAGATGTTGTCGGCAATGTAAACACAACAGGCTCATATTTAACAAACGGTTCTGATTTTGCGGAATATTTTATAAACGAAGAAGAATTAATTTCTGGTGATATAGCTGGTATAAATTTAGAAACAGGAAAAGTAAGAAAATATCAAATCGGCGATGAACTTGTTGGTATTGTTTCAAATGATGCAGGTTATGTAGGTAACAACGCATTAGACAGAGAAAATGATTTTGATTATACTTTGGTTGGTTTGTCTGGACAATTGGAATTTGACGAATCACAAGTAATTATTGAAAACAGAGTTGTAAAAACAATTGATGGCGTAAAAATCGGCGTTTTACTTGCAAACGGCAAAATATTTATAAGATAAAAACAAAATTTATTAAAAGAGCAAATAAATTGATTTTTATTTGCTTTTTTTATTATTTTTGCAGATATAAAATTAGTATCAGTTCAACGGATAGAAAAAGAACCATATCATTATGCTGGTTGTCAGTGGTTTGTGTGGTTTGCTTTGCGATTTTTCGCTTCGCTCAAAACCGCAAAGCAAC
>JAOZQN010000375.1 GCA_029932195.1 Bacteroidales bacterium
AAGTTTTTTAGCAATTTATTGTTAAAAAACTTTTTTTTGATTAATTTTGCGATAGAAACAACATGACAATTTGCTTAACATTTGCTCTTGTGGCGATAGCAATAATTATTATAAAAAAATTTAAAAGAATAAGGAACTATGCACCAACAGTCATTAATACTTATAGTATTTTATCTTTAAATGGTTACTAAAAAACACAAGGTTTCAATCTAATAGACTGTAAATAATAATCTATTCTAACTCTGGCAACATTGTTTTACTAATAAAAACTCTTGAAAAACTGCCATTTACAAATGTTTTTCCTATAATAATAATTGAATTATCGGAAGTGAGATGGATTTTTTCTAATTCAATAGGATTGTTGTCCGAAATATCCTCTGTTGCAATTAGTTCCTTACTCATTTTATCATAATAATATATCACTACTTGATTTGTTTTTGTTGTAGAAGCCAATATTAGTATTTCTTTTGAATTAATAGTTGTTGAAATAGATAATACTTTTGCATTAGTCTGTAATTGAGGCATATAAACACCATCAAAACCTTCAATTGAATATGTATTTGAACTGCTAATTTCCTGATTTAATAATAAATAATTATTGTCTTGATTGTAGATTGAAATTGCAAACATATTATCACCCATACTTGTAAAAGAGCTTACTGCTCCTTCGTATCTATAACCATTTATTAAGCCCAAAATATTTCCAGAACTGGAATTTATAAATAATGTGCTAAAACTATAATTGTAAAAGCCATTTATATAGTAATTTCCATCAGAAAATTCTCCAATAGCAAAAGGAAATTGATTACCTGTTTTTATTATATGCGAAATAATCATTTCTTCTGCATCTTCTACCAAAAGATATTCTTTTAACCAACTTAACTGGTAACTGTTATCTATTTTTGCAAATATTGTTTTGCGTGCCAAGTGATTATATCCCTGAATTAAGATGTGATTATCCGCAGATAAGTAAGCAGATAATGGATAAGTAATATCTGTAAAAGTAGCAACAGTTTCTGTCTCACCGTTTAATTGATTTATTTTTAGTAAATTGGCAACAAGCGATGTTTCATTCATGCAAAAGAAATAATATTCGTCAGAAATATTTATTAGCTCCCCAACAGGATTCACAAGTGGACTTTCTACATTTGTTTGCCATAAGATATTACCCAGATTATCAATTTTTGAAATTTGTGGACTATGCCACACATAAGTATTTTTATTATTGTAAACAGACGACAAAACAATAAAATCTCCATTACTTGTTTCTTGGATATCTATTGGGTATATTTTTTCGTCTAAATCTTGACTACTTAATATTTTAGTAAATTCAGATGTTGGGTTAATATTTTCAGCAATATCACATGCCGAAAAAATAAAAATTACTAATATTGTAAATAAAGAAAATTTAGTCTTGTTTTTCATTGTTATATTTTAAATTTATGTTTTAAAATTTTAATTTTACTTTACGAAATTAATATAAACGCCAAAGGCGTGATAATCAACAGACTTGCCTGTAAGGGCAAGGTGGATTATTTAGTTCTTTTAGAAGCACCAAAGGTGCGTAATCTATTCACTAATATAAATGATTTCGCACCTTTGGTGCTTAAATATTCTGCGTTTTTTACTCCTTGCCCTTATAGGCAAGGTTATTGATTATTGCACCGTTGGTGCTTAAAAGCTTTATAATCAGAGTTTTTTTACTTCGCAAAGTAAAATTATTCAAATTCAATATATATATATTCATTTATGCGAAAAAAAATCTAAAATTCTCTGTGATTTGGTGGAGTTGTTTTAGAAATACATTCCATAGATACTGTATAGATTGCTGAAATTGAAGCATTCATAATTCTAAAATCGTCTGGAGTGTCATAATACTTACCTGTTATTTGTGAATTGTTAAATCTATTTTGTGTATCGGCAATATTAAAAAATCCGTATTTAAAATTAGACTCAATTCCTAATTTAGATCTTTTAAATCTATATGTTACTCCAATTCCTCCTATTGAGCCAACACTTGATTGGATATAAAAATCATTTGCACCCAAGCTTTCTTTATTATATTCCAGTGCTCCAAATTCGGTTGTTTCTGTTTTTGTAATGTTACTTGTAGAATTTGCCAAAAAATCGTAATACACTCCCAACTGAATATATGGTTGTAGTCTCCTGTTCAAAAATTCGTATTTGTATAGGACTGGCAAATTTATAAACTGCAAATTATGTTTAAAAACATATTCCGAGTCAAAAGTATTACTTTCTCCTTGCCATTGATATGTATTTGAGTAATTTATAGAATTACAGCTAATTCCTGGTTGAAAACTAATATACGATTTTTCTGTTAGTTTGTAATATCCAACAAATACAAACTGATGATTTACATTATTATAAAATGGTTCGTATTCTTTGTCAAAAAGATTTGACTCTGTATTAGCTGCCTCAAAAACCGAATTTCTATTAATTTGGTTTGGCACATGAAAATTCGCCCCACCTTTTATTCCTATCGAAATTTTTGTTATAAACTGAGCATTTGCTCCAATTGTTGAAACTAACAAAATAAATAATACTAATTTTATTTTATTTTTCATAAATAAATAAGTTTTTATTTTTGGTAATGTTGTAAATTGGTAGTTATGACCACGTTACTAAATCCCTGCGGGATGTTAGTAAGTGTTTATCGTAAAAAGATTTACTAACATTCCGTAGGAATTTAGTAACACCAAAAATATCGCCACAATAACAAATGTTAGGCTTTTTTTTCATTTGGTTATCAGACTGTTAGTAAATTAATCTGAAATTCTTTAATTGTCCTTAGATATTCAATTTGTTTTTCAGTTAAGCCAGTCAATTCAATAATTGTTTTATTTGTATAATTTTTCCGTATCATAGAAAATGCAATTCTGTTTCTTTCTGTTTCAATTCCTTCTCGTTTCAATTTAGTTGCTGTTGAAATAAAAGTTTGTGAGTGTTGTGTTCTTAAAGTTTCCATGAGTTCTATGAATTTTTGAATGTTAATATTTGCTGAATGATAAATGTAACTTGTTATACTTTCGTAAAATTGTCGTTCCTGTGTTTTGTCGGAAAAATCAATTGTATTTGCAAAAATCTCTTCTACTAAATCAAGTAAAGACGTTTCGTGAAATATGTTTTTCATCAAAAGTAAACCGACTTGCAATTGCCGTTTTTGAAATAATTGAGTTATCCTTGCGTTTGGATAATCCACCATATCAATTAGATGATAATCAAATTTTGGTAGAAAATTTAATAAAAAATCGTCCATTCCAGAAAAATAATTTTCAAATGGCTGTTTGTTCCATTTTGTTGTGCCGTGATAGAAAATTATTGGAATTATCGGTTGCAAACGAAAATCTTTGAATTTAATTTTGTCTATATTCGCTTGATTTACTTGCATATCCCAAATGTTTAATAAATATCTGTTTAATTGCAAATGCGGAATATTTTCCTTGTAACTTTTATGTTCAAAAAGAAAAGTTATTTTTACTTTTTTGGTTTCATTGTCATTAAAAGTGTAATCACAATTATAAACTACGTCTGCAAAATATTCCTGCAATTCACTATCCACATAATCTGTTGTATCAAGTTGCAATGTGTCCAGATGCAATTTTTTAACTATTTCTGCTGGCGTTGTTTTTGCAAGAAATTCAATTGCCTGTTCCCTTTTTGATAACAAGTTTTTGAAAAAACTATCATGAGATTTTATCTGTTTTTTTGCCATTTAAAATTTTCATTTTTGATAATACAAAGATACGAAAATCAATTGTTTTATTCAACTACAATTTTTCATATCTATTATTAAATTGTCTAATAATGAGTCCCCTCCGACAAGCATCTTTTTGCCAAACTCGGCGTTGGATACAAATTTTAAAATCCTCATTTACAACGAGTAAACTCCGGTTTTAAAATTGGTATCCGCCTTGATTTTGGCAAAAATACACTTGTCGGAGGGGACTCAATTATATTAATATTTTGTTATTTTTTTTTAATGAAGCCTAACTACCAGTTTGTTACACTGCCTTTATTTTTTAATAATTTGAAATTCTACTCTTCTATTTTTTTCTCTGCCTTCTGGCGTATTATTGTCAGCTATTGGTTTGTCTGACGAGTAGCCGTTGTAATTTAGCCTGTCTTCTGAGATGTTTTTCTTTATAAGGTAATCAACCACTGCTTTTGCTCTTTGCTCCGATAATTTTTTATTGTCATCGTAGTCGCCTGTATTGTCTGTGTGTCCAGAAATTTCTATTTTAAATTTAGGATTTGACAAAAGATAAATTACAACTAAATCTAAATGTTCAAAAGATACTGGTTTTAATACAGCTGAAGCATAATTAAATTCCACGTTTGAAAGAATCAAATTATCACCCTCGCTTGCCTTTTTTAAAACTACCTCAAGTATTATTTCGTTAAACTCATTTTGTTCCTCAACCTTAAAATCTTCAATATGCAACATATAATTTTTCGCATTAACAACTAATGTATATTCTTGATTAGCAGCAATTGGAGATTGTAATTCTCCATCAATAGTATTACTTTTTACAACAAATTGGTTGTCTTTTTTAGCAAAAACATGCACAATACCGTCAACGAGTTTACCATCAATATCTTTAACAATTATTTTAATAATATTCATATTAAAGATATGCTCATTAATTTCTGTTTTGTAAATATCCATTTTTCCAAATCCACCCTTTCTGTTTGATGCAAAATAAGCAATTTTTTCTTTTTCAGAAACAGTAAAAAACAAATCGTCATCTGGGCTATTTATCTGACAACCCAAATTTAACGGTTGCGACCACTCATTTTTTTCAGACTGCATGGTAGTTGAAAATATATCGTATCCACCCATTGAATTATGTCCTTTTGATGCAAAATATAAAGTTCTGCCGTTTGGATGCAAAAATAATCCTTTTTCGTTGTATTTAGTATTAACTGTTTTACTTAATTTCTTGCTTGCCGACCATTTTTCTTTGTCGTTTTTTGTGGAATAATAAATGTCGTAGTTGTCTGAATATTTGTTGCTTGTAAAATAAATAGTGTTTCCATCATTGCTCAAAACTGCCGAAGATTCGTGAAATGGGCTATTTATTTTTTTGCTAAAAGCAACAAGACTATCTTTTTGAGTAAAGTATAAGTCGCCTCCATTTTTAGAATAATAAATAATTGGTTTTTCGTTATTCCACGAAACAAGAGCATCGTGTTTTTTATATTTTATATCAGAACTCTCTTCTTTATTTTTATCAAAATCAAAAATATAAACACCTTCAAATGGTTGAAAATCAACATTATCAAATTCCTTAGAAGAAGGGTTGTTTTCTTTTTTTCTTGAAGTAAAAACAAGTTCATTCTTATAGCAAACCACAGGATTATGCTCTGAGTATTCTGTATTTATTTCTTCTCCCAAATTTGACACCTTATTAATAGACATATTTTGAGAAAATTTCAAATAATTTTCGCATTCATAAATTCTTTTTTCTACTTTATTTTTCCATTTCTTTTTTTTGAAAAATGGAATTTGTTGTTCAAATTTTTTATAAGTATCAATTGCTTTTTGTGTTTGATAATTTCTCTGATAAGCCAAAGCTAAATAATAATTTGAAGTAGTTTTATCCTTCTCTTCAAGCGATTGAGAAAGCAAAAAGTATTTTATTGCATTTTCTTCCTCGTCGGAAAAAAGATAGCACATTGCTATTTTAAAATTTAACTCTGAATTGTTTTCATTAATATTATTTGCACTCAAATAATATGGTAAAGCCTTAATATAAGCTCCCTTACCAATCAAATAATATTGATTTCCGCTCTCTATATCCAAAAATGCTTGTTCTAAACCTTTAATATTATTTTTGAAGTTTTTTTTAGAAAAATCAACATTGGTTTGTCCAATAGCAATATTACTAACAAGAAACAGAATAACGTAAATAATATTTTTCATTCGCCATTTATTAAAAAAATGAGTAAATAGATTAATTTTTTTTATGTAAAGAAACAAATTTTTTTAGGGCTAAAAAAATTATTTGACAAAAAATTTTAATTTTCAAAAAATAATAGTAATTTTACTAAAATTATGAATAATGAATAATTTTGCTTTCATCTGATATAATTAACTAAAGTTTTTGCCTTCATTTTATATTGATTATCAATAATTTATAAAATT
>JAOZQN010000376.1 GCA_029932195.1 Bacteroidales bacterium
TACTTTGTAAAGTGAGATTGCTTTAGGTAACCCCTTGTTTGTGTATTTTTTTTCATAAAAATAAAATTTAATTTGTATTACACTTAAAATAAGACACATACTAGCGAAAAAATATTTCACATATATGTCTTATTTTATGATTTTAGTTATTCAATCATTGTTTTATTCTAATAGTCTGGAGGATACATATAATCATTACCATCATTAGCTGGAGGCTCATCATTGTTTGGAGGGTCGTCTCCTCCTCTAATTTTTTGCATGCTTGATGGGTTCAAAACTTGAAATGATAAGTCTTCTACAATTGAATTTCTTCCTTCTTTTTTTTTACTATTAAAAAGTAATAAAGTCTTCATAAAATATGATTTTAAAAAGTTAAACTATATTACTTTGTAAAGTGAGATTGCTTTAGGTAACCCCTTGTTTGTGTATTTTTTTCAGAAAAATAAAGTTTTATTTGTATTATACTTAAAATAAGACATATACTAGCGAAAAAATATTTCACATATATGTCTTATTTTATGATTTTAGTTATTCAATCATTGTTTTATTCTAATAGTCTGGAGGATACATATAATCATTACCATCATTAGCTGGAGGCTCATCATTGTTTGGAGGGTCGTCTCCTCCTCTAATTTTTTGCATGCTTGATGGGTTCAAAACTTGAAATGATAAATCCTCTACAATTGAATTTCTTTCTTCATTTTTTCTACTATTAAAAAGTAATAAAGTCTTCATAAAATGTTTTTTTTAAAAAGTTAAACTCTATTACTTTGTAAAGTGAGATTGCTTTAGGTAACCCCCCTCTCCTTAAATATTTTTTATTCTCATATTTTTTTGTTATTTTTAGAATTTTAACTTTTATAAATTTCTCAGAATGAAAAACTACTTTTTATTTATATTATTTGTCTTATTACCAATGATTTCTATTGCTCAATCAGATTTAGAAGATTTGTTTGCAGAAGGGAGAAGGTTTCAGAAACAGAAAGATGATGCTCAGGCAATTTTTCATTTTAATAAGATTGTGTTAGCAGAAAATATTAAAACAAAGGAGGGGTATTATTTGCAATATAAATCATGTTTGGGTTTAGCTCATATTTATATAAATCAAGCAAAAAACAAAATTGCAATTGAGTATTTAGAAAAGGCAGAAAAAATTTGCATTGAAAAAATTTATAGGCAATATTTACTGGTATATGTTTATAATAATTTTGCTATTATTTATCAAAATCAGAAGAGATATAAAATAGCATTAGAATATTATCATAAAGCAGAAACAATTAGTTTAGTTCAGAAAGATGCGGAGAGTTTAGGGAAAATTTATAATAATATTGGTAAAACATATTACTATACAGAAGATTATAGTTCTTCTTTAAATTATGCTAAAAAAAGTATAAAATATAAAGAAAAAGCAAATTCAAAGTCAATTGGAAACACATATTATTTATTAGCCAAAATATACAGAGAGACAGGTGAATTTAATTTATCAGAAAACTTTTTTGAACAAGCAATTAAGGAGAATGAATTTTATAATTCCTCTCCAAATAGCCAGCTTGCAGATATTTATTTGGGGGATGGAAAACTAAAGGCAAAAGAAAATGATTCAAAATGTTTGGAATTATTTGAAAAATCAACTCAAATAAGTAAAAATATTTATGGAAATAAACATATAAATATCGTAAGGATAAATATTAATACAGGTGATTTTTATTTAAAACAAAATGATTTTGAGAATGCTTTACTGTATTATCAAAAAGCAATTATTTCGGCAGATAATACATTTGCGAATACAAATTGGCAACAAAATCCAACTAATTTAGAGACTTACTCCGAAATTTATCTAATCTATGCCCTCAAACAAAAGGCAGATGCTCTGTATCAATACTCTAAAACACAGGATAAGCAACAGCAATTATTAGAAAAAAGCTTTGAAACTTATCTACTTGCTTCCAATTTAATTGAAATATCAAACAATAATTATCTTAATAATCAAGATAAATTATCTCTTATAGAATACGAAAAAAACACCTATAATAGAATAATTGATATTGCTTTTCAGCTAAATGAAATAACCAACGATGAGTCGTATTTAGAAACTGCATTTCAGGTTTCGGATATGTCAAAATCGGCTGTTTTGGTAAATGTTTTGTTAGAGAATGAAGTCCTGTTTAACTCTATGCAAAATTCTTCTAAATATCAAGAAGTTCGTGAATTAGAACAAGAAATTGGAGATTTAGAATACCTTATAAATCAGACTTCTAACTTGGAAAAAAAAGCGGAATTAAGGGGTGAAAAATTTGCTCTCAATAAAATTTATGAGACAAAAATGAACTCTTTTAGAAATGCTAATTTTACTGAAATATTGAATAATTATCAGAATAAAATTTCTATAAAAGAAATTCAGACAAATCTGAATAAAGATGAAACAATTATTGAATATTCTATAACAGAAGACTATGTTTTTATTTTCGCTATTTCAAAACGAAACTTCAAAGCTGTCAGGGTTTTACGAGACAACACATTTAACAATAGTCTGGATTTTACAATAGAACATTTTTCGCAACAAAATTCCAATAACTATACTGTTAGTTACATAAATACGATGTATAAATCGTTCAATAATTTATACAAAAGTCTAATTGAGCCTGTCAGAAGCATTGCAAAAGGAAAAAGACTCATTATTATCCCCGACGAAAAACTAAATCTAATTTCTTTTGATGTTCTCCTAACTCAGGAAAAAACCATCGAATTTAACGAATTTGAAAATGCTGCTTATCTTCTTTATGATTATATTATTTCGTATGCTTATTCTGCCCAAATTAAATATTATAACTTTATAAAACGCACTAAACAACTAAAACCAATAATTGCTTTTGCACCAACATATCAGAATGTTACAGATAGTTCCGTAAAATATTCCGAACAAATGAGAGGCATTAGTAATCTATCAAATATTTTAGGTGCAATTGAGGAGGTGGAATATATTTCGGAGGTAATAGAGACAACAAAGTGCTTCGACTCCGTTGCTACCGAAAGTAATTTTTACCGACAAATTAATGATTATGAGATAGTTCACCTTGCCATGCACTCTGTTACAGACGAGATTAATTCAAAATTTTCGGGTTTGGTGTTTAACTCCGATTCTAATAATATTGAGATTTTGCAAAATTATGAAATCCAGAGTTTGAATATATTATCAAGTCTTGTTGTTTTAAGTGGTTGTAACACAGGTGGTGGACGACTAATTTCGGGCGAAGGAATAATGAGTATTGGTAGAAGTTTTTTCCTTGGAGGTTCTCGTTCTATAATAATGACTCTATGGTCTATTCCAGACAAAAGTAGCTCGAAAATAATAAAATCTTTTTATCATTACGTCTCTAAAAATAAGCCAATTGACGAAGCCTTGCAATTAGCAAAAATTGATTTTCTTAATAATACAGATCCCCATACTCAAAAATTAAATCCTTTTTTTTGGGCAGCCTATGTTGTTGTTGGCAACAATAAATTTACTCTAAATAAGAAAAATAACACAATTAGCAATAAAAATAGCTCCGTAAAATCGTATATCTTACCCGTATTTTTTCTTATTATTTTATCTATTTCTATCCTTTTTTTTATGCGAAAATTTGCCAAAAAGCAAAAAAATAGCCAATTTTAAGAAAAAAATCTTTTCTTTTTTTGTGTAAATCACAGTCAAAATTTCCAAATATTTTCATTTTCACCCTCCAAATTCGTCCAAAAAAACTTTTTTTCACTTTTTTTTCACTTTTTTTTTCAAAAAAAATGACCGCTTATCGTAAAAAGCGACCGCTTATCGTAAAAAGCGACCGTTCGTCGCAAAAAACAACAAATTGTCGCATCTTTGACACAGTGTCATGTTTGGAGATTGATATTTTTTATTTAACTTTGAAAGGGATAAATGTGGATATTTTAAGCGGAAGCCGAAAAACTTTTAAGAGAGTAGGCAAAATTTATTAAATTTAATAATATGGCACGAGATAAAGCAAAAGATGAAGAAATATTTAATTGTATTGAAGAAAATGAGCATAAATATATTTTGGGGCTATACAATGAAGAAAAGCAAAAAGTAAAAGAGTTTTTGATTCGCAAAAGTTTAAATAAAACGATTAAAAACTTTACTTATATGAATGTCTATTTATCAATAAAAACAGAATTGGAATTAGATATTCCAAATTAAGGATTGAAAAAAGCGATAGCCAAAAAGCTTTGATAGAGTAGGCAAAATTTATAACCAAAAATAAGATGAATACAAATTATTACATTGTAACAAATCGTAGTATTGTTATCAAACAAGAGAACAATAAAATCTATGAATTTATAAATCCCAACGGTAAAGATTTTCCCTCCGCAGAATTAAGATTTGCAAAATATCATGTAGAAAACAAACAGATTGATGTAGTTTCAGATACTTTGGGTGAGATTAATTACAAATCAGATGAAGACGCAGGGTCTGTAAAAATATTTAAAGAAATTTATCAGCAAATGTTGATAAGTCATAAAGGAAAAAAAGATGATAACTACGATTTACTGTTATCTGTCCATGGTTTTGCAAATGACAATACAAGTATTGAAACACACATGGAATATCTTAAAAAAAATTATGTGGAAAACCCTTACAGCCCAATAGAAGTTGTTTTGGTGTTTTACTGGACAACAAATGGAACCGAAAAATCTATAAGGCATTACTACGACGACCAAGACGATGCAAGTATTGCAGGAAAAGCATTAGCAAGATTATATATGAAATTAGATAAATTTTTTGATGACGTAGTAAAAATACAACCGTGTGGAAATAATATTCATTTGATGTGCCATTCAATGGGAAATCAAGTTTTTCGTAAAATGATTGAAAATATATCTCGAAAAACAGTTATTAAGAAAAATTTAAAAGAAATAATTTTACTTGCACCAGACGTAGATAACGATATATTTGAAGATTTAAACGAATTTACAAAACTGCCACTACTTGCAGATAGAACACATGTCTATTATCATAGAAAAGATAGAGTTGTTAAATTATCAAACAGATTAAATAAAAAGAAACGATTAGGACATGGACCTAAAAATACTGTTCGTATTGAGGGTATTAATTTTATTGATGTAACAGAAACAACAAAAAATGTAAAACAAGGAGGAAGAGATGAATTAGGACAACATTGGTTTTATATGACTATACCTAAAGTTATACAAGATATTAATAATGTTCTACTTTCCGAAAAAACAAACGACATTCCTAACAGAGTCTATTTGGCAGATAAAAACATTTTTAAAATGTATTAAATCTTAAATTAAAAGCGGTAGCCGAAAAGCTTTGATAGAGTAGGCAAAAACAGTAACCTTGAAATTGAAAATGAATACAATAATTATAGTTGCAATAATTGGAGCAACAGCTACTTGTATCGCACCAATTGTTACACTTTTTATAAAAAACTATTTCGATAATAAAGAATATATACGAATAAAAGGAAGAAGCATTGTAGGTAAATGGAAAGGGGAGGTTACTCAAGAATATGGGAGTAGTGAAGTTTCTTACAAAGTAACAATAGAATTAAAAAAGAAAGGAAAAAAACTACTTGGAACATGTAGAGTAGAACCACATGAAATTTTAGAAAAAAAATCATATAATTTAGTCCTAAATGGTGCTTTATTTACCAATGAAATTTTTAAAATTGATTATAAAAACAAAGATAGTAATGTAAAGCAATTTGGCACATTTTTAATGAAATTATTACCTGAAGGAGATAAGATTATTGGGCGATTTGTAGGTTTTGGAGTAAGACAAGAAAAGTTGATTTCTGGACGTATTGATTTAAGTAATTAGTGTCTGGACGGAAATAGATAACAATTTATATATCAAATAAATACAAGGCTAAATCAATTTGAATGTTTAAAAACAAAAAAAGATAAAACACTGATAATCACGGTGTAAAAAAAACAGACAATGCTATAAGTTTGTAAAATACAAAACATTCAAACCAATTTAACAAGATAACACACTGTATGATTGCTTATTACCTATTTCCGTCCAGAGACTAATTAGAGAAAGCCTATACTTGGATTAAATATCTAACAATTCCGACCAAAATATATTTAGTGTCTGGACGGAAATAGATAACAATTTATATATCAAATAAATACAAG